>JACMMK010000408.1 GCA_014379045.1 Burkholderiales bacterium | reverse complement strand
GCTGGGCGATCATCGAGCCGACGCGCAACCGCCGGCTCGCCGAGCTCGCGGTGCGCGACACGAACCTCGGCCGCGTCGAGGACAAGGTGGTCAAGAACCACCGCAAGACGCTCGGGTTGCTGCGCGACCTGCAGGGCGCGATCTCGACCGGCGTCATCGCCGAGTTACCCGCGCTGGGGATCACCGAGATCGCCCGCCCGGTCGGGGTGGTGTGCGCCGTGGTGCCGTCGACCAATCCAGGCGCCACACCTGCCAACAACATCATCAATGCGTTGAAGTGCGGCAACGCCATCGTCCTGTCGCCGTCTCCGAAGGGCATGTCGACCGCCGCGTTGCTGCTCGAGTACATGCATGCGGCGCTCGATACCGTGGGTGCGCCACGCGACCTCGTGCAGATGCTGCCGCAGCCGGTCACCAAGGCGCTCTCGCGCGAATTGATGCGCCAATGCGACCTGGTCGTGGTGACCGGGTCGCAGGCCAACGTACGCGCCGGTTATTCGAGCGGCACGCCGGCGCTCGGCGTCGGCGCAGGCAATGTCGCGGTGATCGTCGACGAGACGGCCGATCTGACCGACGCGGCCGCGAAGATCCTGCGCTCGAAGGTCTTCGACAATGCGACGAGCTGTTCGTCGGAGAACAGCGTGATCATCGTCGATGCCGTTCACGACGCGATGCTACGCGCGCTCGAAGCCGAGGGGGCGGTGATGTTGTCGGCGGACGAGAAAGCGACGCTCGCGCGCACGATGTTTCCCGACGGTCATCTCTCGCCGACGGTCACCGCGCAGTCGGTCGCGCGCATCTGCGACGTCGCCGACCTGTCGCGACCGGCGCTCGCGCGTGCGTCCTGCCTGATGGTCGCGGAATCCGGTACGGGCGCTGCGCATCCGTTCTCGGGCGAGAAGTTGTCACCGGTGCTCACCGTCTACCGCGCGCGCGACTTCGAGCATGCGTTCGCGCTGCTGCGCGACCTCTATGCGTACATGGGCAACGGCCACTCGTGCGGCATCCATACAACGGATGAGGCGCGCGTCAGACGCCTCGGTCTCGAAATGACCGTGTGCCGGGTGATCGTGAACCAGGCGCATGCGATCGCCAACGGTGGCAGCTTCGACAACGGGTTGCCGTTCTCGCTGACCATGGGCTGCGGCACCTGGGGGCGCAACGGGTTTTCGGAGAATCTGAACTATCGCCATTTCATGAACACGACCCGGATCGTGCGCACGATCGACCCGCGCGAACCGACGCTGGACAACATCTTCGGCGAACACTGGCGCCGCCACGGGCAGGGCTGAAGCGCGCACTGCGGCCGGCGTCGGCGCGCGCGTCATGGCATGATCACGCTCGATCGCCCAGCCAGAGGAACGCCGCCGTGAATGCCCCCGCTCCCCGTCTGAACCCCGACTGGACCGCGTTGCGCCGGGAGTTCCCGACGCTCGAGCGGTGGACGTACCTCGATGCCGCGCGCAAGACCCCGCTCGCGCGCTGCGCCGAGCGCGCGATGCACGAGTTCACCCGCGACATCTACGAGGACGCCGGTGCCCAGGCGTGGAACAGCGCCAACGTGGGCGCCACGCGCGCGCTGATGGGGGAACTGCTCGGTGCGAAGTCCGACACGATCGCGTTCACCCGCAACACCGCCGAGGGGCTCGCGATCGCGGCGCACGCGTTCGATCTGCGTGCGGGCGACAACATCGTGCTGACCGACATGGAGCACGTCGTCAACCTCTGGGTGTGGCAGCACTGGGAGAACAAGGGCGTCGAGATCCGCAAGGTCGCGAACCGCGGCGGGCGCATGCCGATCGAGGCGTATCTCGAGCGCATCGATCGGCGCACGCGGCTCGTGTCGACCGCCTACGTCACCTACGCCAATGGCTGGCGCATCGACATCGATGCGCTCGCGGAGGAATGTCGCACGCGCGACATCCGGCTCGTGCTCGACGCCGTGCAGGGTGCCGGCCTGCTCGCGCGTCGCATCGATTCGCTCGGCGCTGATTTCATCGCGATCGGTGCGCACAAGAGTCTGCAGGGCCTGACCGGCACCGGCGTCGTCTGGTGCCGCGAGGCGTTGATCGCGCAGGCCCGCACCGAGTTCGTGCGCGCGCCCGGGATCGTCCGCGGGGCCGACATCGGACAGTTCGACTATGTCGTCGAACAGCACCGGTTCGAGGCCGGCAATCCGAACTTCCTGGGCTTGTGGGTGCTGCGCCGCTCGGCGGAGTTCCTGCTGTCGATCGGCCTGCCGGCGATCGAGCAACGGGTACGGGAACTCACCGAGTCGCTGCTCGAGCGCGTTGCGCGCGCCGGCATCGAAACCCAGACCTCGCGTGACTGGGCGCAACGCTGCCATATCGTGAACATGCTCGTACCCGACGCCGCGGGGCTGCAGCAGCGGCTGCGCGAGCGCGGCATCGTCGTCAATGTGAAGGACGACAAGCTGCGTGCGTCGGTATCGTTCTACAACGACGAGCGTGATCTCGACGTATTGATGACAGCGCTCGCAGAACTGCGCGCAGCCCACCACTGAATTCACCCCACCGGAGAGACGGCATGGCCAAAGCGTATTGGATCGCGTTCTATCGTTCGATCAAGAATCAGGAAACGTTTGCCGCGTATGCGAAACTCGCGCCGCCGGCAATCCTCGAGGCAGGGGGCCGCTTCATCGTCCGTGGTGCCCCCGCCAAGGTGTACGAGCAGGGATTGCCGCAGCGCGTCGTGATGATCGAGTTCGACAGCGTCGAACAGGCGATCGCCGCTCACGACAGCGCCGGGTATCAGGCCGCCCTTGCGGTTCTCGGCGACGGGATCGAGCGCGAAATCCGCATCGTTGAGGCGCTCGCCTGAAGCACACCAGGTAGCGATCAGGTCTGAAGAACATCCGGCCTCGACAACGGCTCGCGCCGGCGACGGAGGGCTATCGACGCTTGCAAGCGTAACCTTGCCTGAAATGTGCAGCGCTACCCTCGGTATCACTGGTGCGTCTCGCAGCATCGATGAAAGACGCGGTTTCAGGGCAGGAGTTTTGCGTGTGACGCGCTGGCTGGCGTCGAGCGCATCGATGGAGGACTGTCCGTGCCCAACGGTGTCTTGCTCACGAGAACGCCGGTAAACGACAATTTCTCAATCACGGAGGGTCTTATGAGACGGAAGATCGCTAAGAGTGGATTAATCGCCGGCGCATTCGCGCTCGCGTTCAGCACCCAGGCCTCGGCGTTGACCATTTTCGGGCTTACCGGCCCGAACAATCTGTTTACCTTCGACAGCGCAACGCCCGGCACGATAAGCGCGCCGATGGCCATCTCGAATCTGGCCGCGGGCGAGACGATCGTAGGCATCGACTTTCGTCCGGCGAACGGGGGGCTGTTCGGACTGAGCAGTGCGAGCCGTATCTATTCGATCAACCAGAGCACCGCCGCTGCAACACAGGTCGGCGCGAGCGGCGCCTTCGTTCTGAACGGAACGTCGTTCGGATTCGACTTCAACCCCGTGCCCGACCGTATCCGGGTCACCAGCAATGCCGAACAGAATCTGCGCCTGAACCCCGACAACGGCGCGCTCGCGGCCACCGATGCGATGCTGGCGTACGCCGCGGGCGACACGAACGCAGGCGTCAACCCGAACATCGTGGGGGCGGCCTACACCAACAGCAACTTCCCGTCGCCGCGCACCCCGCCGCCGGGCACGCTGCTCTACGGGATCGATTCCAATCTCGACATTCTGGTGACCCAGGATCCGCCGAACGATGGCATCCTGAACACCGTCGGGTCATTGGGAGTCGATACGACCGATCAGGTCGGATTCGACATCTTCTCACCCGGCAATCTGGCGTTCGCGTCGCTCACCGGCACAGTGGGCTTTTCGAGCCTGTACAGCATCAACCTCGCGACCGGCGCTGCGACGTTGATCGGAGGCATCGGCAACGGTCTGTTGGTGCGCGACATTGCGGTGGCTCAGGTTCCGGTACCCGGCTCGATGGCTTTGCTGGCGGCCGGGCTGGTGGGCTTGGCGGGATTTTTCCGCCGCAAGGCGCGCTAGGGTAGCCATCGATCGGCAGCGGGCAGCGCAGTCCGGCTGCCCGCTTCGCGAGCGCCCACGAAGACATCACCAGACGCCGATGCGAAGCGTTGACTACCTGAACGCGCCCATCGCCTTGACGAACGCCTCATAGTCCGCCACGTTCAGCGTGCCGGGCACCGTTACCGAGGAAGCCAGCGATTCGGTCATCTGCAAAGCTTCGAACGACCTTTCGATTTCCCGCGGATCGAGATCCCTGCCGATGAACACCAGGCGCGAGTCGTGATGCTCATCCGGCCATGCGAGCAGCGGTTGAGGGTCGTGGACGATCGATTGCACTGTATGAACGACCACCGGTCGTCCGGCGACATTCACGATTCCCTTCATTCGCAGCAGACGGTCTCCCTGCAGGCGCGCTAGCGACCCTAACCAGACCGCAAGACCGGCCTGCGTAGCGGGTGCAGAGAACCGGAACGCGAAGCTCACGATCGCGTCTGCATGGGTATGCCCGCGCGTGAGCTCGTTCGCCGAGTGACGGTGCCCTGTGCGATACGTGCCTGTCTGCTTTTTGAACCGTTCGCCGCCCCAGTCTTCCACCTCGCGTCGACGTGCCGCGCTCATGCGCAGCTCGATATCCAGCGCCTCCGGCACCACGCCCTTAATCACCACATGTCGTGCCGCCAACGGATTGAGTTCCTCGAGCCAAGCGTTCAACCCGCCGAGGGTGTCGACGGAGGCCACGTCGGTCTTCGATACAACAAGCGTATCCGCAACCACCACCTGCTTGACCGCTGCTGCAACGGTCTGCAACTGCGTGCGGCCGTTCACGCCATCGACCAATGTGACAACGCGGTCGAGAGTAAAGTTGCATGCGAGCGACTCGTCAGCAACGAGGGTCTGGATGATCGGCACCGGATCCGCCAAGCCGGTAGTTTCGATTAGCACGCGATCGAAAGTCCGACCGCCCGAACGATGCCAGAGCGCCACCGCACTTTCAAGCGTCTCGACCAGATCGCCACGCATCTCGCAACACAGGCAGCCGCTTTCGAGCAGGCGCATGTTCTCGGCCGGTGTCGCAACCAAAAGATGATCGATGCCAATTGCACCGAACTCGTTGATGATGACGAGGCTGCGCGACATTTCTTTACCGGCAAGCATCGCGTTGAGCAGGGTGGTCTTGCCTGCTCCAAGAAAGCCGGTCAATAGTAGGGTGGGAAGCCGGTCGTTCCGCCCATAAGACAGGTCGCGGCGAGCGGCGTCGACCGGCACATGCGGCGGGACACTTGCGCGGGGCATCGGTTATTCGGCCTTGACGCCAGCCTGGCGCGCCACCTTGGCCCAGCGTGCGAGCTCTACCCTGACGAAGTCGCTGAAACCCTCGGGCGTGCTCGACTGTGCGATCAAACCGCTCGCGGCGAAAGTTCGTTGCAGCTCTGGCGTCGCCAGTAGCCGCGTCGTGTCGGCATGCAGACGACTTATGACGGACGCGGGTGTGCCAGCGGGCGCCATCAGTCCATACCAGGTCACCACCTCGTATCCGGGCAGACTCTGCGCGATCGTGGGCACATCCGGCAGGTCGCTGCTTCGTTGCAGACTTGACACGGCGATCGCGCGCACCCGTCCTGATTTGATCTGGACGAGTGCAGAAGGCAACGCCGGCATCATCCACGCCGTTTCCCCGGCGATCACCGAGGCGATCGCACCGCCGCTTCCCTTGTAAGGCACGTGCACCATGTTTGCGTTGCCCGCCATCGAGCGTAGCAACTCGGTTGCCAGATGCTGTGAGCTGCCATTACCGGGCGTCGCGAAGTTGAGTTGTCCCGGCCTCGACTTAGCTAAAGCGATGAGTTCCTGGACGTTGCGCGCGGGAAGCGCCGGATGGACGATGATCACGTTCGCAGTCGTGGCAACCAGCGAGATGGGTGCGAAATCGCGCACGGGGTCATACGAAAGCTTCGTGTGGAGCGCGGGGTTGACGCCATGCGTCGAGATGCTTGCCATCAACAACGTGTACCCGTCGGGTAACGCCTTGGCGGCGATCTCGGTGCCGAGCAGACCGCCGGCGCCTGCGCGATTATCGATCACTACCTGCTGACCCAGTGCTTCGGAAAGCGGTTGCGAGAGCAGACGCGCGAGGATGTCGGTGGCACTGCCCGCTGCCTGCGCGACCACCACTCGCACTGGCTTGTTCGGATAAGTCTGTGGCGCGACCGGCGTGGCAAGCAACAGTAACGCGATCGGCATAAGGCTGGCCGGCATCCAGCGCACAACGTTCGCAGCATCAGTCATCGAGAGCATCCTCCGTGTGTGCGCTTCCGGTACCTGCCGGGAGCGTCTGTCCAATCCCCATCGCATCGGGCGCTGTACAGCCTTGACATTCGGATCGGGTCGAGTCAGCTTAACGAACACTCGCCATACCCACAAGCTGGACTCGCGTCGACGCGAGCCGGAACTCGAGCACGACAGGGGGATAGATGGACGCTGCAGCGCAGGAAGCGACGTCGCAAGGCGCTGGCATCACGGTTGTGAAGGGCGCACGCCTGATCGATGGTCTCGGCGGCAACGTGTTGCGCGATGCGGTCGTGCTGTTGTCGGGCAAGCGCATAACCCGTGTCGGTTCGGTGAGCGAGGTCGCCATACCGGCTGGCGCGAAAGTGATCGATGCGGGGCAATGCACGCTGATGCCCGGGCTGATCGACGGCCACGTCCATGTGGCGGCGTACAACGTGGTGTCTTTCAACAACTATCGCATCGCGATGTACGAGGTGAGCCCTCAACTTCAATCGTTCTACACGCTGTTCCATGCGCAACTCTGCTTCGAGATGGGCTTCACGACGCTTCGAGACATGGGGCGCAACAATGCGTGGGCCAACTTCGCAACCGAGTTGTGTGCAGTGCGCGATGCGATCAACTCGGGCATCGTTCCTGGTCCGCGTTTGCTGGTCTCGGGGCGCATCATGACTACTGGGTCCCACCACGACATGAACCTCCCGCGTGCGGCCTACCGTCACCCGGGCTACACCGCAGACGGTCCCTGGGGAGTGCGCACGGCAGCGCGCGAACACATCCGTACCGGGGTCGACATCATCAAGGTTTGCGTGACTGGCGGCGCATCCGCAGACGAAGAGGGCGATACGCGCAATCTCACGCAGGAGGAACTCGACGCGGCGGTCGACGAGGCGCATGGCTTTCACAAGCCGGTCGCCGCGCACTGCTGGACCGCGCTGTCGCACCGGATGTGTGTCCAGGCCGGCGTCGACACGATCGAGCACATGGTCTTCACCGATGACGAATCGACCCGAATCGTGCGCGAGTCGGGCACGCCGGTTTCGCCCACGTTGCTTCACCGCACGGACCGTGCGATCGAAGTGCGCCAACGTATGGGGTCCCCGCTCAACGTGCTCAAGAAGATGCGAGAGATCCAGCCGCGGTGCTACGAGTCGTTCAAGCGCATGCACCAGGCAGGCGTGAAGATCTTCATGGGTACCGACATCCAATACGATCCCGAAATGGGGAGCAATTCGGCGGAACTGGAACTGTACGTGGCACTGGGCATGAGTTCGATGGAAGCGATCATGAGCGCGACGCGGAGCGCCGCGCAGGCGATGGGGATCGATGCGGACACCGGGACGCTCGAGCCCGGGAAGTTCGCCGACCTGATCGCGGTCGACGGCGATCCGCTGCACGACATCAAGATATTGCAGGATCGCGACCGGATCCGCCTCGTGATGAAGGAGGGCAAGCCCTACGTGGACAAGCTGGCTGCGGCCCCGCTGTACGTGCTCCATCCGCAGCCCGGCGAGCGAAAGATGTTCGAGTAGACGTGCATGGAAAGTGTCGTCGCTGCGCTGTGCGTCGGTCGCCGGCGATGGCGGCTTGACTGAACGACGAAGGGTGACGCCTCCGGCATCGAGCCGACTATCGAGGTGCGCCCGTGATCGGCTGGAGGAGAAGGCAATGACCCGATGTTGGAATGGCGTGATCGCATTCGCAGTGGCTGGCTTCGCGTCGGTTTCCATCGCGACACATGCGCAATCCTTTCCCGTTAAGCCGGCCCGCATCATGGTCGGCTACGCCCCCGGAGGCGGCGTCGACACCACGGCGCGTATCGTTGCGGCGTCGTTGACCGACGCCTGGGGCAGCCAGGTGCTGGTGGAGAACCGGCCAGGTGCAGCGGGCAACATCGCGACCGAATACACCGCGCGCGCCACGCCGGACGGCTACACCTACGTTCTCTGCAACATCGGCTCGCACGCGGTGACGCCGGCGCGCTTCGGCGCACGGCTGACTTACGACCCGGTCAACGACTTTGCCTTTCCGGTGCTGCTGGGCGGGGTGCCGAACGTGCTGATGGTGCATCCATCTCTGCCGATGAAGACGTTGAAGCAGTACATCGGGTATGCGAAGGCAAACCCCGGCAAGGTCAACTTCGGGTCGTCCGGCGTCGGTGCGTCGCCGCACATGTCGATCGAACTGCTGAAGATGGTGAGCGGGATCGACATCGTGCATGTGCCGTACAAGGGGGCCGCCGTTGCGTTGACCGACGTGATCAGCGGTCATCTCGAATCGTCGGTCGGCAATCTCGCGGGCGGGCCGCTGGGCGCGATCAAGAGCGGGCGGGTGCGTGCACTCGGCGTCACCTCGGGCAAACGCAGTCCGCAATTACCGGATGTGCCCACGTTCCAGGAGCAAGGCATCGCCGGTTTCGACGTGACCGGCTGGTACGGGTTGTGTACGCAGGCGAAGGTGCCCGGCGCGATCGTCACGCGTGTCAACACCGACGTCAATCGCATGCTTGGTGCGGGCCAAGCGCTGCGCCAGAGGCTCGAAGAACAGGCGATCGACCCATCTCCGACGACGCCCGAGGCCTTCGCGGCGTTGGTCAGGACCGAGATCGCGCGCTGGACGAAAGTGGTTCGCGAGGCGAAGCTCGAGGGCGATTGATTCAGCTGGCACCCGGCGGCACGAGCGTCGCTGCCTTGCGCCAGCGCGTGATCTCGGCGCGGATCATCGCCGCGAATTCCGCTGGAGTGGTCGGTGTCGGCTCGAGTCCCTGCAGCGCGAGTGCATCACGCGTGTCGGGTGCAGCCAGCACCTTGCGGGTTTCGACGTTGAGCCGCTCCACGATCGCCCGGGGCGTTGCCGCGGGCGCGAACAGGCCGAACCACAACGACAGCTCGTAACCGGGCCAGCCCGATTCAGCGACGGTCGGCAGATCGGGGACGAACGACGCGCGCCTGGCCGAGGTCACCGCGAGCGCGCGCAACTTCCCCGCACGCAGATGCGTGAGCACCGGTGCCGGCGTGCCGAACAGAAGCTCGATGCGACCGGCGACCAGATCGACGACGGACAACGCCGAGCTCTTGTACGGCACGTGGTTCATCCGCACGCCGGCGAGCGACGAGAACAGCTCGGTGCCCAGATGCGCGAGGCTCGCGGTGCCCGCCGACGCATAGTTCACCATGCCGGGGCGCGCCTTGGCATAGGCGACCAGTTCGCGCATCGTCGTCACCGGCACCGACGGGTGCACCAGCACGATGTACGGTGAGCTGCCGAACAGCGTCACCGGGGCGAAGTCGCGCACCGGGTCGTAGCTCAGTTTCTCGTTGAGGCTCGCTGCCACCGCGTGCGTGCTCGTGGTGCCGACCAGCGTCGTGTAGCCGTCGGGTGCGGCGCGCGCGGCGAGTTCGGCGCCGATGTTGCCGCTCGCACCCGAGCGGTTGTCGATGATCATCTGTTGCCCGAGCTGATCGGCCAAACGTATGGTGATCACGCGGGTCGCGGCGTCGGCGGCGCTGCCGGCGGGAAACGGCACGATCACGCGCAGCGGTTTCACCGGCCATCCGGGCGTCGAGGCCTGTGCGTGTAGCTTGAGTGGCAGGAACGCGGTGAATACGG
>JACMMK010000407.1 GCA_014379045.1 Burkholderiales bacterium | reverse complement strand
TGGGCGGGCGACCCTTCGGCGTGCGCCGTCCCCGCGCGTGGGGGCGTCGCAGCGTGAAGCAGGCCTGCGCTGCCGACCAGCATTGCAATCCCTAGCATCGACACTACCGCGACGAAGGCGAACGCGGCGACCGTTGCCACGCCGCTTCGGGTCGGGGCTGCAGGCGCGCGTCGGGGCGGGGTGCAACGCAGCCGTAGCCAGTGCACCGTCACGCCGTGGCCGCCGCGGGGAGTTGTCCGCGCTGGGCGTTGATGAACAGCGACACGAACGGGTCGGCCGGCCGCTCGAGCAGTTCGGCGATCGTTCCCCGCTGGACGACGTGTCCGGCGCGCATCAGCACGATCTCGTGCGCGAGGTACGCCGCCTCGTGCAGATCGTGGGTGACCCAGAGCACGGTCTTGCCCAGACGCGCGAACAGGTCACCGAGTTCGCTCTGCAACGCGACGCGCGTGATCGGATCGAGCGCCGACAGGGGTTCGTCACAGAGCAGCAGCGGCGGGTCGAGCAGCAGCGCGCGCGCGATCCCCACACGTTGTCGTTCGCCGCCCGACAGCGTGGTCGGATACTGATCCAGCCAGCGTCGATCGATCCGCGTCAGCGTCACCACGGTATTGAGCCGATCCTCGATCTGCGCACGCGGCCACTCGAGGTAGCGCGCGAGCAGCGTGATGTTGGCTCGCGCCGTCATGTGCGGAAACAGGCCGCCGTCCTGGATCACGTAACCGATCCGATGGCGCACCTGCTCGAGATTGGCGCGCTCGACGATCTGCCCATCGATGACGACATGGCCGGTATCGGGCTGCAACAGGCCGACCACGAGTCGCAGCAGCGTCGATTTGCCGCATCCGCTCGGACCCAGCAGCACGGTCACCGTTTCGCGCGCGAACGCGAGCGACAGCGGTGCGAGGGCGACCCGATCGCCGAAACGCTTGCCGAGTTCGTGAACCTCGATCACGATCGGCGGGCCGGCGGCGCGGCGTCGGGGACCGGCGTAGACGGGGCAATGTGCGCAGCGGCGGTCAGGACGGCCGCGGCCGCGTCGTTCGGGTCGGATCGCATCATTCCGATCGTATCAAGGTAGCGGCTGAAGTTTCGCCCGGGCGCGCCGTAAAGGGAGGATCGCCGTTCCCGCGCGACAGGCGCGGGTCACACGCAACCGTCCGCCGCTCCCACTCTTCTACACCGAACCGCGCATGTTGCGTCCCATCGAACTTTCGCCCGAATCCCTGGCTGCGCCGCTGTCATGGGATGTCTTCGACCGTTACGGCGTGCTGTTGCTGGCGAAGGGCGCGCACATCGCCGACCATGCGCAACTCGGGCGGCTCAACCAGCGCAAGCTGTTCGCGCGCGCAGAGGATCTGGGCGAGTTCGAAGTGGCCGAGATGCTCTCGCCGTTCACCGCACTCAGTGAAGTGCTGAACACCCTGACCACCGTGTTCGCAGCCGAGGTCGGGCAGGGCGTCGCCCCGCGCGTGCAGCGGATGGCCGATACTGTGCGGGCGGTGATGGCGACCGATCCCGACGCGTGCCTGGGCTGGGTCGCGCTCGAGCGCTCGGCCTCTTACTCGATCCGCCACAGCGTGGCGGTGGCGCTGATCTGCGAGATGATCGCGAGCGAGCTCGCGCTGCCCGCGGCCGAGCAGCGCTCGATGCTGTGTGCGGCGCTGACGATGAACATCGGCATGCATGCGCTGCAGGATCGGCTGTCGGAGCGCAGTGCCCGACCCGACGAGAACGAGCGCCTGGATATTCTCGGACACCCCGAGCGCAGCCGCGGCTGGCTGCGCGCGCGCGGCGTGGTCGACGAAGTGTGGTTGACCGGGGTCGCCGACCATCATGAACTGCTCGACGGGCGCGGCTATCCGCGCGCGCTGACTGCGCCGATGATCGCGCTGCCGGCACGCCTGATCGCGCTCGCCGACATCTACTGCGCGAAGACCGGCGAGCGCTTCTATCGACCGCCGAAGCTGCCCAGCGCCGCAGCCCGCGACATCCTGCGTGGGCGCCGCAGCGGCGTCGACCCGATGCTCGCCGGTGTGCTGTTTCGCGCGATTGGCGCGCATCCGCCCGGCACCCTGGTGCGCCTCGCCAACCGCGAGGTCGCGGTGATCACCCACAACGGACTGGGGGGCCCACCGGTGGTGGTCAGCGTGCTCAATCCGAAGGACGAGCCGCTGCCGCAACCGGCCCTGCGCGATGCCTCGAAGCTGGCGACCTCGATCAGGAGCTACATCACCTTCGACCCGGCGCTGCACCGCTTCGATCTGGAGCGGCTGTGGGGATACGGCGCGGTCGCAGTCTGAGCACGGCGCGGTAACGCCGACTCAGTTCGGGTCGATCAGTCCGAGGCGCACGTAGATCGGGCGCAGGTGTTCGCGGAACTCGGGCATCCGACGCCCGAGCCCAAGCGCGGCGAGGACGCTGCAGAACCCCCCTGCGGCGATCACCGGCTCGACGCCGATCGCGTCGGCGAGTATTCCCGCGAGCAGTGCGCCGATCGGCGTCACGCCGAGAAACGACATCGTGAAGAACGCCATCACGCGCGCCCGCTTGTCTTCGTCGACGATCATCTGGGTGACCGTCGTGGTGGACGTGACGATCACGATGATGCCTACGCCGACGACGAACAGCAGGACCATCGATATCCAGAACTCCCGGCAGTACGCGAAGCCGAGCAGCGCCAGTCCGCAGGCGAGCGAGGCGCGCTGGTTCAGCTGCACCATGCCGACGACGTTGTTGCGCCAGGCAAGCGCGAGCCCGCCGCAGACGCCCCCCATGCCGGCGGCGCCGAGCAGCAGACCGAGTGTCGCCGCACCGCCGCCGAACACTTCGGCGGCATAGATCGGCAGCATCACCGCGTAGGGCGTGGCGACCATGCTGATCAGCGCGATGTGCTTCAACAGCACACGCAGCGGCATGATCGAGCGTTGATAGCGATACGCCTCGGCAAGCTCGGCCGCGACCGAACGGACGCGCTCGCTGCGCGGGTTGCGCGGCGCATCGATGCGCAGCAGCGAGACCAGCACCGCGATCTTCGACACGGCACTCGCGAGGAAGCAACCCGCCTCGCTCGCGATATGGATGATGAAGCCAGCCAGCGTCGGGCCGATCATCCGCCCCGAGTTCTGCATGAATGCGCCAAAGGCGAGCGCGCTCGGCAGATCGGCGCGATCGTCGATCAGCACCGGTACGAACGACTGGCGCGCGGAAGTCTCGAGGGCCATTGCGCTGCCCATGACGAAGGCGGCGATCACCACGTGCCAGGCGGCGAGCAGCTCGAGCCATGCGAACACGGCCAGTATCAACCCGTGCACGAGCAGCACGACCTGCATCGAGATCAGTACCGTCCGGCGATCGAAGCGATCGGCGAGCACGCCGGCGAACGGGGACACCAGCAGCATCGGGATCTGCGCCGCGAAACCGGTGAGGCCGAGCAGGAACGCCGACCCCGACAGGCGGTAGACGAGCCAGCTCATCGCCGTCGATTGCACCCAGGTGCCGATCAGCGCGAGACTCTGTCCATAGAAGAACGTACGGAAGTTCTCGTGGCGCAGCGCGCCGAAATTCCTGATCATCGAACCTGCGCGTTCACGACTCCGACCTCGAGCGCGCACTCCGGCACCGCGTGCGTCTGCGGGCCGAATCGGGCTGCGGGGGGCGACCGTCGCG
>JACMMK010000406.1 GCA_014379045.1 Burkholderiales bacterium | reverse complement strand
GTGCGTGTGATCGTGCCCTTCGCGCCGGGTGGCGCTGCCGACCGCGTTCTGCGCGTGACCGCCGAGCGCCTCGGCGCCGTGTTCGGGCAGCAGTTCATCGCCGACAACCGCACCGGGGCCGGGGGCGCGATCGGCTTCGAGCTGTTGGCGAAGGCGGCGCCCGACGGCTACACGATCGGGCTGGCGAGCGACTCGGCAACGTTGCTGCCGTTCACGCAAAAGGTTTTGTCGTGGGATCCGCGCCAATTCACCGGCATCAGCCTGCTGACCTCGCAGCCCCTGGTGCTGGTCGTGCATGGTTCGGTGCCGGTCGCGAGCGTGAAGGAACTCGTCGCGTATGCGCGCAGCAAACCCGCTCAATTGTCGTTCGGCTCGTCCGGCCACGGGCACCCGCAGCATCTCGCCGGTGAGATGATCAAACTCGCGACCGGTGTCGACATGAATCACGTGCCGTACAAGGGCGGGGGTGCCGCGATCATCGATCTGCTCGGGGGCCAGATTCCGATCGCGGTGCTCGGTTCGTCGACGGTGATTCCGCACCATCGCGCAGGCAAGGTGCGCATCCTGGCCATGATTTCGCCGAAGCGCTCGGCCGCGTTGCCCGATGTCCCCACGCTGGACGAGAGCGGGGTCAGGGGCGTGGATGTGATCCAGTGGCTGAGCCTGGTCGGGCCACCGAAGCTCGGACGCGAGATCGTGAACCGGCTCAACCAGGAAGTGCGCACGATCATCGCGGCCCCGGCCACACGCGAGGCGCTCGAAGCCGCCGGTTTCGATGCGGAGGCAAGTACGCCGCAGCAGGTCGACGCGCGCATCCGCGAGACGATGCAGCGGTGGGAAAAACTGTTGCCGCAGTTGAAGATCCGGTTCGACTAGCGGGCGCGCCGGGTCGCGCGCACGCCTCAAGCACAACGGTGAAGGGCTCGGGGATGATCATCTGCCAGATCAGCGATCTGCACATCAAGGCGCGGCGACGGCTCGCGTACGCGCGCGTCGACACCGCCGCGTGTCTCGAACGTTGTGTCGAGGCCATCGGCGCGCTCGACCCACCACCCGATGTCGTGGTGGCGACCGGTGATCTGGTCGACGACGCACTGCCGGGCGATTACGCGCTGCTGGCAACACTGCTCGCGCCGCTGCGCCCGCCGCTCTACCTGATTCCCGGCAACCACGATGACCGCGCGGCGCTGCGCAGCGCATTCCCTTCGCACCGGTATCTGCAGCAATGGGACCCGTTCGTGCAGTACGCGATCGACGACTGGCCGGTGCGCATCGTCGCCCTCGATACGGTGATCGAAGGCGCCAGTGGCGGCGAACTCTGCGCGGCGCGGCTCGCCTGGCTCGAGCGCACGCTCGCGGCTGCGCCTGCGACGCCGACGGTGATCATCATGCATCACCCGCCGTTCGTGACCGGCCTGGGCTTCATGGACCAGGTCGGGTACCTGAATCCCGCGCCGCTCGCAGAAGTCATTGCGCGCCACCCGCAGGTCGAGCGCGTGATGTGCGGTCACCTGCACCGTTCGATCATGCAGCGCTTCGCCGGCACCGTGGCATCGACGTGCCCGAGTCCCGCGCATCAGGTCGCGCTCGAGCTCGCGCCCACGGGCGGCGCCGGCTTCAAGCTCGAGCCGCCCGGCTTCCAGCTGCACTGGTGGAGCGGCAGCGCGCTGGTCACGCACACGGCCGTGATCGGTTCGTGGCCGGGACCGTTTCCATTCCACGACATGCGCCCGGACTGACCCGAACAGGGCTGGCACTGCAGCGCGACGCTCAGGCGAAACGGTAGCGGTCGACCTTCGCCATGTCGAGCTCGACGCCCAGTCCGGGTCCGTCGGGCAACGCGATCGATCCGGACATCAGATCGAGCTTCTTCGTGACGATGTCATCGGCGGTCTTCAACGGACCGACGCACTCGAGCCCGTCGATCACCGCCGCGCTCGTCGCGGCGAGCATGATCTCCGCCACGGTGTTCACCCCGAGCCCGAAGCCGTGCCCGATCACCACGCGCAGGCCGGCCGCGCTCGCGGTCTCGAGCATCCGGCGCGTCGGCAGGAAGCCTCCCTGCTTCATCACCTTCAGCTTGACCAGGTCGGCGGCGTCGGCGCGGATGATCGCCAGCAGACTCGCATGATCGAGCACCGATTCGTCCGCCATGATCGGCACGCCGCCGCCTTCGCGGCGCACGCGCGCCATGCCCGCGAGATCGTCCGCCGGCACCGGTTGCTCGAACAGTTGCAGGCGCACGCCTTCGAGCCTGCGCGCGAGTCGTATCGAGGTGTCCGCATCGTAGCCGGCGTTGGCATCGATGCGCAGTTCCATCGTATCGCCGACCGCCTCGCGCACCGCGCGCACCCGATCGCAATCGGCGTCGATGCCGCCGCCGACCTTGATCTTGGCCGCACGAAACCCGCGCCCGAACCATTCCTTCGCCTCGCGCGCCGCCTGCTCAGGAGGAAGGATGCCGATCCACGCGTTGAAGCTGACCCGATCGCGCACCGCGCCGCCGAGCCAGGTGTGTACCGGCACACCGCAGGCGCGTGCGACCAGATCGGTGCACGCCATCTCGAGCGCGGCCTTCGCGTCGAGAAATCCCGCCTGCGCCAGTGCCATGCGTTCGAGCAGCCGATGCACGTTCGACCCATCGTGGCCAAGCGCACACGCCGCCAGCACCTCGCGGATCACCGCGAGTGAATCGTCGACCGTATCCTCTGAATACCCGGGCGACGGATCGATATTGCCGAGCCCGACCGCGCCGCTCGCGCTGGTGACCCGCACGATCACGCTCTTCTGTACTTTCTTGGTCGTGTAGGCGTTCTTGAACCCCTCGCCGACCAGCGGCACGGCGACGCCGAACGCCTCGACCCGCTCGATCGCGACGTTCATGCGGGAACCTTCAGGGGCAGGGGGCGGATGATCTGGAGCTCGGGCATCCGGCGCCGCGCCGGGTCGAGCGTGCGAAAAACAAATGCGCTCATCGTTGCACCTCTTCTGTCGTGGTCGACGCCGTGTCCACCCCGACGATAAGCCAAAACCGCCGGCGTCGCCGGTGCGGCCCTATACGCGCGAAGCATCGGTAGCGGCGCGCGCATCAACCCGATATTCTCGGCGCAGTCACAAACCAGCGACAACGCTGATGACAGCCACCGGAGCGGGGGGTCGGCGACTGACACGCGACAGGCGAATGCAGCCCAGCGGACGACGACCCGCGGCGCATCCGACAGCAAGGAGGAGCATCATGACCACGAACATTCGCCGCGCACTGCTGGCGGCTTCGATTGCCGTGTTCACTGCATCGTTCGCGTGGGCGGGCGCAACCGCGCACGCGCAGGGTTTTCCCACCCGACCGATCACGCTGATCGTGCCCTGGACCGCCGGCGGCAGCACTGACATCGCGGTGCGCTCACTCGCTGCATCGGCGTCGAAGACGCTCGGTCAGCCGATGATCATCGAGAACCGCCCGGGCGCCGGCGGCACGCTCGGCCCGGCGGCGATGGCCGCCGCGCGCCCCGACGGCTACACCCTGTCGCAGATGCCGATCAGCCTGTTCCGCATTCCGCACATGCAGAAAGTCGCCTTCGATCC
>JACMMK010000405.1 GCA_014379045.1 Burkholderiales bacterium | reverse complement strand
GCCCCCCCGCCCCGCGGCGGGATACTCGGTCGATGGTCAGATACTGGCGTTGCGGGAGGTTCCGGATCTCCCTCGACGTGCCGCGGCTGATGGGGGTGATCAACGTCACCCCCGACTCGTTTTCAGACGGTGGGCGCTTCTTCGACCCGGCGAAGGCGTTAGCCCACGCTCGCATGCTTGTCGACGATGGCGCCGACATCCTCGATGTCGGTGGCGAGTCGACGCGTCCGGGTGCGGCCGAGGTGAGCGAGCGCGAGGAACTCGGGCGCGTACTCCCGGTGGTCGACGGACTTGCCGGCGCGACCGTTGCGGTCTCGATCGATACGGCCAAGCCGGCGGTGATGCGCGCGGCGATCGCCGCCGGGGCATCGATCGTCAACGATATCCATGCACTGCGCGCGCCGGGCGCGCTGGAGGTGATCGCGCAGTCGCAGGTCGGCGTGTGCGTGATGCATATGCAGGGCACGCCGCGCACGATGCAGCGCGAACCGCGTTACGACGACGTGGTCGGCGAGGTGCTCGACTTCCTCGCCGAGCGTGTCGACGCGCTGCTACATGCCGGGATAACCCGGGATCGGATCGCGATCGACCCGGGTATCGGCTTCGGCAAGACGCTTGCCCACAATCTCGCGCTGTTGCGCGCGTTGCCTCGCATGCACCGGCTCGATTGCGCAGTGCTGGTCGGCCTGTCGCGAAAATCGATGCTCGGTGCGCTCACCGGACGCGCGACTGAGGAGCGCCAGGCGGCAAGCCTCGGTGGCGCGCTCTGGTGCGTGCTTCACGGCGCTGACATAATTCGGGTGCACGACGTGCGCGAAACGCGCGATGCGCTCGCCGTCTGGCAGGGTCTGTCGGGCGCTCCGTCCGGGATGCCCGTGCCGGGCACGGGCTCGAACCCAACCCAGAAGAAGATCGACCTTTGACCCGACAGTATTTCGGCACCGATGGCATCCGGGGGCGCGTAGGTGAAGCGCCAATCACGCCCGATTTCGTGATGCGCCTGGGCAATGCAGCGGGGCAGGTGCTGGCGGGCGGGTCCGCAGCGCAGGTTTCGGCCGAGATCCTGGCTTCGGGCGCGGCCCCGGACATGAAGTCCGGCGCGGCCAAGCTGCCGCGCAGCGCCCGTCCTGCGGTCGTCATCGGCAAGGACACGCGCGTATCGGGGTACATGCTCGAATCGGCCTTGCAGGCGGGGCTTTCGGCCGCAGGCGTTGACGTCTACCTGTGTGGGCCGATGCCCACCCCTGCGGTTGCCTATCTTGCGCGCGCGCTGCGTCTGTCCGCCGGGATCGTGATCAGCGCGTCGCACAATCCCTACGACGACAACGGCTTCAAGTTCTTCTCTAGGGACGGCAGCAAGCTGCCTGATGCCGTCGAACTCGAGATCGAGCGCATGCTGGCCCAGCCCTTGTTGACCGTGGACTCCGCGAGGCTCGGGCGCGCCCGGCGCATCGCCGATGCGCCGGGCCGTTACATCGAGTTCTGCAAAGGCACTTTTCCAGCCGACGGCGATCTGCGCGGACTGCGCATCGTCGTGGACAGCGCCCACGGTGCGGCGTATCACGTCGCGGGCCCGGTGCTTCACGAGTTGGGCGCCGACGTGATCGCGATCGGCAACCAGCCCGACGGTTTCAACATCAACCGCAGTTTCGGTGCCACGCACCCGTCGACGCTGCGCGATGCGGTGAGCGCCAACCAGGCGCATCTGGGGATCGCGCTCGACGGCGACGGCGATCGATTGCTGATGTGCGATGACCGTGGCCGGGTCTACGACGGCGACCAGTTGTTGTATGCGATCGCGATCGACCGTCTCGATCAGGGACTGCTGCGCGGCGGCGTCGCTGGTACGCTGATGAGCAACCTTGCGCTGGAACGCGCACTTGCCGCACGCGAAATCGCGTTCGAACGTGCCAAGGTCGGCGACCGCTACGTGCTCGAGCTGTTACTGGCGCGCGGGTGGCAATTGGGGGGCGAGAACTCGGGACATATTCTCTGCCTCGACCGACACACGACCGGGGACGGCATCGTCTCGGCCCTGCAGGTGCTCGCGGCGCTGACCCGCACGGGGCGCACGCTCGGCGAGACCGCCGGTGCGCTCGAGCTCTATCCGCAGGTGATGATCAACGTGCGCCTCGCCGATCTGAACGCGCACCGCGACAACGCCATGGTGGCGAAGACGGTAGACGGCGCGCGCAAGGCGCTCGGTGCGGGCGGGCGGGTGCTTCTGCGTCCGTCGGGCACCGAACCGGTGGTGCGGGTGATGGTCGAATCCGAACGCGAGGCCACGTCGCGTGAATGGGCGGAGTCGATCGCCGCGGCGGTCCGCGCCGCCGCCTGACGCGAAGGCGCACAGACTGACGTCCGTTGCCGGGACGCGGTTACGAACCTCGGCGTTACCTGGGCGCGAACATTGCCGCGCCCTCCGGCGGCTACTTCTTCGCCGGCGGCGGCATCAGCACCCGGTCCACGGCGTGGATGATCCCGTTGGTCGCGGCGATGTCGGGCTGGATCACCGTCGCTTCGTCGACGATGACGAAGGTGCCTGCGCGCGAGACCGTCAGCGGCGCTCCCTGCACCGTCTTTACCGCACCGTTCTTGAACTCGCCGGATGCCACCCGTCCGCTGACGACGTGATAGGTCAGCACGGAACGAAGCTGCTCCGGGTTGGCGAGCAGCTTTTCGAGCGCGCCGGCGGGTAACCGCTTGAACGCTTCGTCGGTCGGCGCGAACACAGTGAAGGGGCCGGTGCCTTTCAGCGTTTCAGTCAGGCCGGCCTGCTGGATCGCCTTGCTGAGCAACGTGAAGTTGGGCGCCTGCGCGGCGGTGGTGACCACATCGACCGGCGGATTCATCGAGGCGCAGCCGGAGGCGAGTAGCAAAGCGGCGGCGATCAGCCAGATACGACGTTTCATTTCACTGCTCCTTGGTAGTCGGGAAACACGTGGCTGGAGCCACGCTGCATGTGCGCGCGGGTGTCGTCGCGCCCGCCCGCGAATCGCGCAGCGGACGGTACCTGCCCATGATGACAGCGACGTGACGCTTCTCGGCGCGTTCGCGCGGTGCCGGGAGAAGCGACGCGTAAAAGTAACAATCCTGTCACCTCGCGTGTCTAGACTGCTGCCGTACTTAGTGCCGTTCGGGTCAAGGAGATGTAATGAATTTCAAGCAGTGGTTCAAAGGGCTCGCCTTCGCAGCCACGATTCTGGGTACGTCGAGCGGGTTCGCTCAGGTTCAGGAAATTACCGGCGCCGGGGCGACCTTCCCCGCCCCGTTGTATGCCCGCTGGGCCGCCGATTACAACAAGGCGACTGGCGTCCGGATGAACTATCAGTCGATCGGCTCCGGCGGGGGCCTGCGCCAGATCCGCGGCAAGACCGTCGACTTCGGGGCCTCGGACGTGCCGCTGACCGACGAGGAACTGGCGAAGGACGGCCTGATCCAGTTCCCGACTGTGATCGGTGGGGTGGTGCCGATCATCAACGTGCAGGGACTTGCGAAAAGCCAGTTGCGCCTGAACGGCGAAGTCCTGGCAGATATCTACCTGGGCAAGATCAAGAGCTGGAACGATCCGGCGATCGCCAAGCTCAATCCGGGGGTCAAGCTTCCGGATTCGCAGATCGCGGCGGTTCGCCGTGCGGATGGTTCAGGTACGACGTTCATCTTCACCAATTATCTGTCCAAGGTCAGCGCCGATTGGAAAGCGAAGGTCGGTGAAGGTGCGGCGGTCAACTGGCCCACCGGCGCGGGCGGCAAGGGCAACGAGGGCGTGACCGCCTTCGTGCAGCGCCTGCCGAACTCGATCGGTTATGTCGAGTACTCGTATGCGAAGCAGAACAAGCTCGCCTTCGCGCTGATGCAGAACGCGGCGGGGAACTTCGTCGCGCCCGACGACGCGACGTTTGCGGCCGCGGCACTCGGTGCTGACTGGTCGAAGACGTTCTACCAGATCCTTACCAATCAGCCCCACAAGGACGCCTGGCCGATCACCGGTGCCACGTTCATCGTGATGCAACGGGTTCAGGACAAGCCGGGGAACGCGACCGCCGTGATGCGTTTCTTCGACTGGGCGTACGACAACGGCAACAAAATGGCCGAGGAACTCGACTACGTGCCGATGCCCGTCGCAGTCGTCAAGTCCGTCCGCGGCCTCTGGGGTCAGGTACGCGACACCGCGGGCAAACCGGTCTACACCAAATAGATAGCAACGCCGTGCTACGGACCGGCAGACGCAGGACGTCTGCCGGAAACCTGTCGATCGGGGAGAGGTGATGGAGGCAACACTCGGCGCCGAGCCCGCGCAAGAACGGGCTGGGGATGGTTCTCCGACGCCCAAGGCCGTACGCCGCGATGACCGGTTCGGCGACCTCGTGTTTTCGATCCTTACCGGGGGTGCCGCGCTGCTGACGCTGTTGCTGCTGGTCGCGATCATCGGCTCGCTGCTGGTCGGATCACTGCCATCGATGCGCGAGTTCGGCGCATCGTTCCTGTGGACCGCGGAGTGGGACCCGGTACAGGAAAAGTTCGGTGGTCTGGTGATGATCTACGGCACGCTGATCACTTCACTGATCGCGCTGCTGATCGCCGTGCCGGTGAGTTTCGGCATCGCGCTTTTCCTTACCGAATTGTCGCCCGGCTGGCTGCGCAGGCCGCTCGGAACGGCGATCGAGCTGCTTGCGGCAGTGCCGTCGATCGTCTACGGCATGTGGGGTCTGCTCGTGTTCGCGCCGATCTTCTCCGACTACGTGCAGATACCGCTGCAGCAGACCCTCGGTCATGTACCGCTGCTGGGGGCGTTGTTCCAGGGTCCGCCGGTCGGCATCGGCATCCTGTGCGCATCGATCATCCTGGCGATCATGATCATTCCGTTCATCGCCGCGGTCATGCGCGATGTGTTCGAGGTCACGCCGCCGCTGTTGAAGGAATCGGCCTACGGCCTGGGCGCCACAACCTGGGAAGTGGTCTGGGGGGTGGTGCTGCCTTACACGAAAGCCGGGGTGATCGGCGGCATCATGCTCGGCCTCGGGCGCGCGCTCGGCGAGACGATGGCGATCACCTTCGTGATCGGCAACGTCAATCAGCTGAACAGCATCTCGCTGTTCGACGCTGCCAACAGCATCACCTCTGCGCTCGCGAACGAGTTCGCAGAGGCCAACCCCGGTAGCCTGCACGAATCGTCGCTGATCCAGCTCGGTCTGATCCTGTTCTTCATCACGTTCCTCGTGCTCAGCGCGTCCAAGGTGCTGCTGTACAAGCTCGAGAAGCGCGAAGGGGCCGCGACATGAGCTTGTGGGCGGCGGATGATCCGCGGCTGGCGCTGCACCGCCGACGCAAGGCGACCAACGTGATCGCGCTGGTCCTGTCGCTGGGAGCCATGGCGTTCGGCCTCGTCTGGCTGATCTGGATCCTGGTCGAAACCGCCATTCTCGGCTTCAGCGGCATGTCGACCGCGCTGTTCACCGAAATGACGCCCGCGCCGAATGTCCCCGGAGGCGGTCTCGCGAACGCGATCTTCGGCTCGGTGCTGATGGTCTCGCTCGCCACGCTGCTCGGCACGCCGATCGGCATCCTCGCCGGGATCTACCTCGGCGAGTACGGACAGAAAAGCTGGCTCGCTTTCGTCACCCGCTTCGTCAACGATATTCTGCTGTCGGCGCCGTCGATCGTGATCGGTCTGTTCATCTATTCGCTGGTCGTCGCGAACATGAAGACCTTTTCCGGTCTGGCGGGTGTGCTGGCACTGGCACTGATCGTGATTCCGGTGGTGGTGCGCACGACTGAAAACATGCTGCAACTGATCCCCAACACGTTGCGCGAGGCCGCCTACGCCCTCGGCGCACCGAAGTGGAAAGTGATCATGATGGTGACGCTCAAGGCCGCACGCGCCGGCGTCGTCACCGGGGTACTGCTGGCGATTGCACGCATTTCGGGCGAGACCGCCCCGTTGCTGTTCACCGCGCTGTCCAATCAGTTCTGGACCGCCGACCTGCGTGAACCGATGGCGAATCTGCCCGTCACGATTTTCAAGTTCGCGCTCAGCCCGTTCCAGAACTGGCAGGAGCTGGCCTGGGCCGGCGTGTTCCTGACCACGATGGCGGTGCTCGCTCTGAACATCCTGGCTCGCGTACTGTTCAGAAAGAAGGACTGACATGTTGCTCGACACGTCCATCACCCAAAGCCAGAGCGGTGCGGTCGCTGCGCGCACGAAGATCAAGGTCGACGACCTGAACTTCTACTACGGCGGCTTCCATGCCCTGAAACATATCAACCTTGAGATTCCCGAAGGCAAGGTGACGGCCTTCATCGGGCCGTCGGGATGCGGCAAGTCGACGTTGCTGCGTGTGTTCAATCGCATGTATGCGCTTTACCCCGAGCAGCGTGCCGAGGGCAAGGTGCTGCTCGACAACGAGGACATCCTGTCGACCCGCGAGGACGTGTCGCTGATCAGGGCGAAGGTCGGGATGGTGTTCCAGAAGCCCACGCCGTTCCCGATGACGATCTACGAGAACGTTGCGTTCGGCGTGCGCCTGTTCGAGAAGCTACCGCGCGTCCTGATGGACGAGCGGGTGGAATGGGCGCTGAACCGGGCGGCGCTGTGGAAAGAGGTCAAGGACAAGCTGCATCAAAGCGGCACCAGCCTGTCGGGCGGCCAGCAGCAGCGGCTGTGTATCGCGCGCGGCATTGCGATCCGTCCGGAAGTGCTGTTGCTGGATGAACCGTGCTCTGCGCTCGACCCGATCTCGACCGCGAAGATCGAAGAGCTGATCAATGAATTGAAGCGCGACTACACCGTCGTGATCGTCACCCACAACATGCAGCAGGCGGCGCGGGTGTCGGATTTCACCGCCTACATGTATCTCGGCGAACTCATCGAATTCGGCGTTACCGAGACGTTGTTCATCAAGCCGACCAGCAAGCAGACCGAAGACTACATCACCGGTCGTTTCGGCTGACCCGGAGGAAGTCAGGCGGGTTGCTCATGCTTGCCGATATCGTCGACATGCTCTTGCAACGTCACCTGGTTCAGTTTCTCCATCGGCAGGTTGGCGAACAGCATGATGCGCGTTCGCAGTTCGCTGAACGCGCGCAGAAATGCCCTGCGCCGCGTCTCGTCGTCGCCCTCGACCGCGGCGGGGTCGGGCATTCCCCAGTGCGCGGTCACGGGCTGGCCCGGCCATAGCGGACACACTTCACCGGCCGCGTCGTCGCATACGGTGAACACGAAGTCCATGACGGGGGCACCGGGCTGCGCGAATTCGTCCCAGGTCTTGCTGCGCAGACCTTCGGTCGAAAGCTTGTTCGTGCGGATCATGTCCAATGCGAGTGGGTTTGGGATGACTGCCCGCGCTGAAGGCGCGAAAGCGTTCTTTCCCGATACCGGCGAGCAAGGCTTCGGCCATGATGCTGCGGGTCGAGTTTCCGGTGCACAGAAACAGGACATTCAACGGTTCGCTCATCGAGGATGCTCCTTGGTTCCAGAGTCGTGAACGGGAACGGGGTCAGGGGTGCGCTGCGCCGACGCGGCGGCCAGACAGGGGTTGCCGCCGCAACAGTCTTCGGTGAGGAAAGCCAGCAGGTGCCCGATCCGTTCGAAGTCGACCGCATAGTAGATATGGCGCCCCTCGGGCCGCCCGACGATCAGCCGCGCGCGGCTCAGATCTTTCAGGTGGAACGACAGCGTAGCAGCCGGCACGTCGAGCGTCAGTCCGATTTCGCCCGCGGGGCGCCCGCCGGGCCCTGCTTTCACCAGCAGACGAAAGATCGCAAGCCGGGTCGACTGGGCGAGTGCCGCGAGGGTGGTCACTGCATCTGACGTTTCCATGATGATCGAAGTATAGCCCGGGAATCGCCTCTGCCGGGCGCACGGCGAAATGAGTCCGAATTGACCCTGACCTGGCACACTTCTATAATCGATCGGTTTGATTCGAAGTAGCGGGATAATCGGTAATGGTAGCGCGAGGGCAACCGCAGGAACGGCAGGAACAACGGGTCGGACGACGTACCCGGCGCGTCGTCGGCAACTGGAAAATGCACGGCGCGCTCGCGCGCAATGCGGCGCTTCTCGACGCCTGCGTGCAACGCTTTCAGGCTGCGGCGCCCGGTGTCGAGATCGTGGTGTGTGTACCGTTCCCGTTTCTCGCGCAGGCGCAGACGTTGTTGCGGGAAAGCGATGTAGCGTGGGGCGCGCAGGATCTCAGCCCCCACGCACAGGGCGCCTACACGGGGGAAGTCTCCGCGTCGATGCTGAAGGAGTTCGGCGCTGCCTTCGTCATCGTCGGTCATTCCGAGCGGCGCGCACAACATTCGGAAACCAGTGCACTGGTCGCCGCGAAGGCGGCGGCAGCGCTCGCAGGCGGATTGACCCCGATCATCTGTCTGGGGGAAACGCTGGAAGAGCGGGAAGCCGACATGACCGAGGCGGTGGTCGCGGGGCAGCTGGCGGTATGTATGGAAACGTTGGGGTTGCCGGCGCTCGGACAGTGTGTGATCGCGTACGAGCCGGTGTGGGCGATCGGCACCGGGCGCACTGCGACTGCCGTGCAGGCGCAAAA
Organism: Burkholderiales bacterium; assembly: GCA_014379045.1. Lineage (GTDB taxonomy): Bacteria > Pseudomonadota > Gammaproteobacteria > Burkholderiales > CAIKXV01 > CAIKXV01. Next base: position 2,001 of record JACMMK010000405.1, on the reverse strand, counting down.
GGTGCATGCGTTCCTGCGCGCGCGTCTCGGCGAAACGGGCGACACGATGACGCTGTTGTACGGCGGCAGCGTCAAGGCGTCGAATGCCCGTGAACTGTTTGCCATGCCCGATATCGATGGCGGTCTGATCGGCGGCGCGTCGTTGACGATCGATGAATTCGAACCGATCTGCAGGGCGTTCGACTGAGGCAATCGGCAACGGACGGCGCGACACGCGGGGGCCGGCACAACCCGCCTATCCCAGGTAGCCTCGCGCTGAACGCGGGGTGCTCAGTAACAGCGGACGGTGCTCGGTGAGACCGTACACAGAGGAAAGTCAGTGACATGTTGCAAAACTTGATCATGGTGTTCCACGTTCTCGCCGCGGGTGCGATCGTGGTGTTCGTGCTGCTTCAGCATGGCAAGGGTGCGGACATGGGGGCTGCGTTCGGCAGCGGCTCTGCAGGAAGTCTGTTCGGGTCGAGCGGTTCGGCGAATTTCCTGAGCCGAATGACGGCCATCGTCGCTACGGTGTTCTTCTGTACCAGCCTCGTGCTCACCTACATCGCCGCGCAGCGCGGCCCCTCGCGCGGGCTGATGGATCAGGTGCCCGCAGGTCCGGTGATCCCGGGCAGCCCGGCATCGATTCCTTCGGCGCCGCCTGGTGCGCCGGGCGTGGCAGTGCCGCCGGCTGCGAGCGGAAACGCTGCGCCGGGTGCCGCGACCGGAACGGGTGTGCCGACGCCGACGGGAAAGACCACCGTCGATCCCAATTCGAAAGCGCAAGAAATTCCGAAGTAATCGTCAACGTTCGCGGGAAATTAGGCGACAATATCCGGCTGACGATGCAGTGCAACGCGGGCCCTCGACGGTCGTTGCATGGCGCGTGCAGTGGCTGTCCGATGGTGTGGTTGGCAGGTCGAATGAAGTTGCCCACGTGGTGGAATTGGTAGACACGCTGTCTTGAGGGGGCAGTGGCGAAAGCCGTGTCAGTTCGAGTCTGATCGTGGGCACCATTGAAATCGGCACCGTCACGGTCGTGATGGGTGGAAACGGAAGTTGTGATCGGTCCCGAGGCGGGAACGAGCCCGATGTTCCAGCCGGTTGGGGGCGCGCAGCCGCGCCGCCGACTTCGTGAGGACCCGAAGACATCTGCGGGGGGCGATGCGCCGCACGCAGGTTCTTCCGGCTGCGTGCCACCCGAGGCAAGCGCGGGTTCGCGCGCCCTTCGCACGCAGACCCGGCAGCCCGGCGCGGGAATACGATCATGAACGAAGCGCAACGAACGGAAACACCCTTGCAATCGACTCATTGCAGAGCGCACGGTTGAGCCAGCGGTGCTAGAGAGCTACCTGCCCATCCTGTTGTTCATCGGCGTCGGGCTCGCCTTCGGGCTCGCATTGCCGGTGGTTGGATGGATTGCCAGTTCAGCCACCGGCGTGAACCGTCCCGACGCGGAGAAGTTGTCCCCCTACGAATGCGGTTTCGAGGCCTTCGAAGACGCTCGGATGAAGTTCGATGTCCGCTACTACCTGGTCGCTATCCTGTTCATTCTGTTCGACCTCGAGATCGCGTTCCTGTTTCCCTGGGCCGTGGTGCTGGACGAAATCGGCTGGTTCGGGTTCATCGCGATGTTCGTTTTCCTGATGGTTCTGGTCGTGGGCTTCGTCTACGAGTGGAAGAAGGGCGCGCTCGAATGGGAATGACACGAGGGATGACGCGATGAGCGAAACGACGACGGCCATGGCCGGGGCACCGTCGACCCCGGGCTCCACCTTCCCCGGTGCGGAGCAGGGATTCGTCATGACCAAGGCCGACGCGCTGATCAACTGGACGCGCACCGGGTCGCTCTGGCCGATGACCTTCGGGCTCGCCTGCTGCGCGGTCGAGATGATGCATGCCGGGGCGGCGCGCTACGACATGGACCGCTTCGGTGTGATCTTTCGACCGAGTCCGCGCCAGTCCGACGTGATGATCGTCGCCGGCACGCTGTGCAACAAGATGGCACCGGCGCTGCGCAAG
>JACMMK010000404.1 GCA_014379045.1 Burkholderiales bacterium | reverse complement strand
GCGTGAGCGGCTCCACGCGCAGGCCGCGCAGCAGGCGCGTGTGCGCGGCTGCGGCCCTGCTTGCGCTCACTGCACCCGCGCACGCCCAGTCGTACCCGAGCAAACCGGTCCGGCTGGTCGTGCCGTTCCCCGCGGGAGGCGTCCTCGACCGGCTGAGCCGCGCGCTCGCACCGCGTGCGGCCGAAACCTTCGGCCAACCCGTTCTCGTCGAGAATCGCCCCGGGGCCGGCACGATCGTCGGCACCGAAGCGGTCGCGCGTGCGGCCCCCGACGGCCACACGCTGCTGATGATGGCGGCGAGCTTCGTGATCACCCCGCTGCTGCGCGCGAAACTGCCGTTCGATGTCGAGCGCGATTTCGTGCCGGTCACGCTGATTGCCAGCACGCCGAACGTACTCGTCGTGCAACCGGCGCTGCCGATACGTTCGGTGAAGGATCTGGTCGCGCTCGCGCGCCAGCGTCCCGGTGAATTGACCTACGGCTCGATCGGTCCGGGCACGCCGCAGCACCTGGCCGGCGAGATGCTCAGGGTGAACGCGAAGATCGATCTGGTGCACGTGCCCTACCAGGGCGGTGCGCCGGCCGCCGCCGCGTTGCTGGGCGGACACGTGAGCTTCATGTTCGTGAACCTCGCCGAAGTACAGCCATTCATCGAGAGCGGCCGGATGCGTCTGCTCGCCGTCGCCACCGCCGAGCGCGTGCCGACGCTGAAGCAGGTGCCGACGATGACCGAAGCGGGCGTCCCGGGCTTCGACTCGACCTCGTGGTTCGGCATGGTCGCCCCCGCTGCCGTGCCGCGCGAGATCGTCGCACGCTGGCAGGCCGAGGTCGCGCGCATCGTCAAGTTGCCGGAGGTGCGCGACACGCTCTCCAGCGCCGGTCTGCAACCGCTCGCCACGACACCCGAGCAGTTCGGGCGCCTGTTGCGGGACGAGACCGCACGCTATGCGACGGTGATCCGCGCTGCGCGGGTGACGGTGGAGTGAGCGCGGCGGCCGTCGCCGGCATCGACGCGATGCATCCGGCAATCGACGTCCACTCGCACATGCTGTGCATCGAGTGGCTCGATCTCATCCGCACCCACGGCGGGCCGAAGTTCACCGTGGCCGAGGTCGCCGACACCGGCAAGACGTGGATTCACCTCGATGGCGTGCGCTTCATGTTCCCGCAGCCCGAGATGTTCGACTACGACCAGCGCCTCGCCGCGATGGACGCGGCCGGTGTCGCCGTCGCCGTCCTGTCGCTGACCGGTCCGAACGTCTATTGGGGCGATGCAGCGGTAAGCGTGCAGGCGGCGCGCGTGATGAACGCAAGCTTCGCGCAGGCGCAGCGAGCGCATCCGCAGCGCTTCCGCTGGCTCGCCTCGCTGCCGTTCCAGTATCCGCGGCAGGCGCTCGACGAGCTCGCGCAGGCGGTCGATGAAGGCGCAGTCGGCGTCATGGTGCTGAGCACGATCGCCGGGATGCCGTTGACCGACCCCGCGTTCGCCCCGGTATGGCAGGAGATCGAACGGCGCGCGTTACCGGTATTCATGCATCCGACGGTGTGCAGTTGCGCCGGCATGGAGGTGTTCCAGCTAACCGCGTCGGTCGCTTACCCGTCCGAGACCGCGCTCGCCGTGGCGCGGATGATGATGGACGGCTTCTTCGAGCGCTACCCTCGGCTTGCGCTGGTGCTCGCGCACGGTGGTGGCACCCTCGGTGCGCTGTTGCCTCGCCTCGATCGCTGCCATGCGGCCTACGCGGAGGCCCGCAGCCGGGTCGATGCGCCCCCGAGCCGGTTCGTATCGCGCCTGTACGTCGACTCGGTGCTCTACTCCGATCGCGCGCTGGCCGACGCGCTCGAGACCTTCGGCACCGATCACGTCCTGTTCGGCAGCGATTTTCCGCATGCGATCGCCGACCTCGACGGCACGCTTGCGCGAATCGGACGGCTTCGGGCCGAGGTGCGCGACCGCGTGCGCGGCGCCAACGCGGTGGCGCTGTTCGACATCGACCTCGCTACGCTTCCTCCATCAACGGCAACGTGACGGTGAACTGACTTCCCAGACCGATGCCGGCACTGGTCGCCACGACACTGCCGCCGTGCGCCTCGACCAGTTCGCGCACCACGGTCAAGCCGATGCCCAGGCCGTCCGAGTTGAAACCGATGGCATTCGGATTCTGCGTGAACGGGTCGAACACGTACTGCAGCGATTCGGCCGCCATGCCGATGCCGTTATCGGCAACGGTGATCACGGCGGCGCTCTCCATCCGCACCACCGACAACGAAATCTCGCCTCCATTCGGGGTGTACTTCGACGCGTTGTCCAGAAGATTGCTCAGAATCTGCGTGAGCCGCACCGCGTCACCGTCAACCTCGACGTCGCGTTCGGGTAGCTGGACGCGCAGGCGTTGCGCGCGCGTGTCGATCGCAGGTCGACAGATATCGAGTGCGTTCTCGACGATGGCAGCGACCGCGACCGGCTGGCGCTGCAGTCCGAGCTTGCCGGTGCGCACCCGTGACAAGTCGAGCAGGTCGCCGACCAGGCGCGACATCTGCCCCACCTGACGTTCGATGACGCCCTGCATACGGCTCAACTGCGGCTCGTCGAGGCGAACGCGGCCGAGCAGGGCCGCCGCGGTCCGAAGCGGTGCGAGGGGATTGCGAAGTTCGTGCGCGAGCACCGCCAGAAACTCGGTCTGCCGTTCGAAAGCGCGCTCGGCAGTGGCTTGAAGGTCCTGTGCGTCGAGCGCGGCCAACAGCAGTTTTTCGTTCGCCTCGCGCAGCGGGGCATCCTGGCGCTCGCGCTCGCCCGCACCCGCAGAACCCGCAGCGCGCTCGAACGCGATCAACGGTTGGCGACTCGCGCCGGCGGCCTGCAGGCCCAGCAGCGGCGCGTTCGGGATCGCCTCGCCGTGGAACGCGAAAGCGCTGATGCCGCCTCGCTTCGCGCGGTACATCGCGGCATCGGCACAGGCGATCAAGACGTCCGGGCCGCCACCGTCGTCCGGATAGATGCTGATGCCGATGCTCGCGACCAACCGCAGCACGTGGTCCCCCACGCGCCAGGGCTGCGCCAGTGCATCGATGATTTTCTGGGCGATCGGCCCGCAATCGGCGGCTTGAGCCACATCGGTCAGGAGGATAAGAAACTCGTCTCCGCCATGCCGACTCACCGTGTCTGCCTCGCGAACCGACGCCGCGAGTCGCTGCGCCACCATCTCGAGCACCCGGTCGCCGAACGCGTGTCCGAGCGTATCGTTGATCCGCTTGAAGTCGTTCAGATCCAGGAACAGCAGCGCGATGCGGGAGTGATGGCGTTTCGCATGACTGATCGCCTGGGTGAACCGGTCCAGCATCAACACGCGGTTCGGCAACTGCGTCAGCGGATCGATCCCGGCGGCGCGCGAGGCTTCCAGCATCGCTTTCGTCGCCGCCTCGGCTTCGGCGTGCGCATCGAGGGCTGCCAGCACGAGACTCTCGTTTGCCGCGACGAGCTGCGCCGAAGCCACGGCGCCCAGGTGTGCCTCTGCCGCAAGCACATCCTGCTGCAACCGGGCGAGTACCGCACGCGCCTCCTCGGCCTCCCGGCGCAGTCCGGAAAGTTCGAGTGCGGCAACGCCTGCCGCCGCAACGTTGCCGTCGCCGTCGGGGCGATCGGCGGC
>JACMMK010000403.1 GCA_014379045.1 Burkholderiales bacterium | reverse complement strand
GCGCGCACGCGCGTGCGGGTGGGGGCCTTTGCGGGGACCATGGGCGGGGCGGCCGGCGCGGCGTGACGCTGATCCAGTACGAGCATCTGGCCGTCGTGGCCGCGCTCACCGGTCGCAGCCGGGTCGAACCCGAGACGCTGCGGCGCAACGTCTGCGTGTCGGGCATCAATCTGCTGGCGCTGCGCGATGCACGATTCCGGGTCGGCAATGTCGTGTTCCAGGGCACCGGACATTGTGCGCCGTGTTCGCGGATGAGCGAGGCAGAGGCCCTGGGGCCGGGCGGCTTCAACGCTATGCGCGGCCATGGCGGCATCACGGCGAGCGTGATCGAGGGCGGCACGTTTGCGCTCGGCGATCCGGTCTCGTTCCTGGCGCTGATCGCGCCCGCGCCGGCCCCGCAGCAGCGTACGCTCGGACTGACATGAGCGACGCCGATCGTCGGTCGGCGATGAACATGGATGCGCCGATCGATCGTGCATGGCTCACGCGCAGACTCGTGGACGCGCAAACGCGTAACGCCTTCGTGCCCGGCGATGTGCGTGTGCTGGCACCCGGCGCAGCGACGATGCTGGAGGCGGCGGCAACAGGCTCGCCCGCCGATGCCGATGACGCCTTCGAGCGCGCGCGCACACCGGCAGGCGTGCTGGTACCGCTGATCGCGCGGCCCGACGGTGTCAGCGTGCTGCTGACCGTGCGTGCCGGGCACCTCACGCGGCATCCAGGGCAGATCGCCTTTCCTGGCGGACGGCACGAGCCAGCCGATGCGTCGATCATCGCCACCGCGCTGCGCGAGACGCAGGAGGAAATCGGGCTCGCACCCGAACGCATCGAAATACTCGGCGTGCTGCCCGACTACCGCACGCGCACCGGCTACCGTGTGACGCCGGTAGTGGGTTGGATCGAGCCGCCGATCACGCTGATTCCCGATCCGGCGGAAGTCGCTGATGTGTTCGAGGTGCCGCTCGCGTTCGTGCTCGACCCGGCGAATCACCAGCGTCACCATCGTGACGCCGGTGACGAGCGGCGCTATTTCTACGTGTTGCCGTTCGAGGATCGCAACATCTGGGGTGCCACCGCGGCCATGTTGATCAACCTGCATCATGTGCTCGTCGGGGGCTGAGCGTGCCGGCGACGATGTCGTGACGATCGAGGTCCTGCTGTTCGTGGCGTTCGGCGCCGCGGCTGCCTACTGGTTCGACTCGATGCGTGCGCGTGAAGCGGCGCTGGCGATCGCGCAACGCGCGGTCGAGGGCGCCGGCTGCCAGCTGCTCGATGCGACGGTTGCACTCGCCTCGCTGCGGGTCACGCGCAACGATGATGCAGTCCCCAGCCTGCGCCGCGTATACCGCTTCGAGTTCAGCGACGATGGCACGCGGCGCCTGCAGGGAAGCGTGACCCTCAACGCGTACCGGCTGGAGCGCGTCGAGATGGAGCCACACCGCGAGCCGCCGCCGACCTGGACGGTCATCGAAGGCGGGCGGCACGGTCCGCACTGACCCGGGCCCGGATCAGTCCTGGTCGTGTCCGTGCTTGCGCCAGATGAAGCCCATCGTGGTCGCGACGAACACGCCGAACAGGATCACCACCGTGTATACCGACAACTCGGCGCGGATCATCAGCGCGTAGGCGCCCAGCATCACGATGATGCTGAGGTTCTCGTTGAAATTCTGTACTGCGATCGAGTGGCCCGCGCCCATCAGCAGGTGCCCTCGATGCTGGAGCAGCGCATTCATCGGCACCACGAAGTAGCCGCCCAACGCGCCGATCAACGCGAGCAGGGGCACCGCCACCCAGGTCTGCTCGACGAAGGTCATCGCGATCACCGCGAGGCCCATGGCGATGCCGACGGGCAGGACCCGTACCGAGTGCTCGAGTTCGACCGTCTTCGCGGCGACCGCAGCGCCTACTGCGATCCCGACCGCAACCACTGCAGTGAGCCGCGCCGACTCTTCCAGCGAAAAGCCGAGCGCCACCGAGGCCCAGGCGATGATGATCAGACGCAGCGTCGCCCCGGCACCCCAGAACAGCGTGGTGACGGCGAGCGACACCTGCCCTAGCGGGTCGCGCCAGAGCAGGCGAAAGCAGTGACGAAACTCGCGCACCAGATAGAGCGGGCGTGCGCTCGCGGGTTTGCGGTCGGCAGGCACGGCGGGGATGTACAGGTTCACGACCGATGCCAGCGCATAGATGCAAAGCAGGATCGCGATCGCGAATTTCGGCGCGCTGTCGAAGAACGGGTCGATGCCCGATACACCCAATAGCGAGTGCAGCGGGGTCGCGCCGCGATCGCTGACCAGCGCGCCGCCGAGGATCGCACCCAGCACGATCGCGGCAACCGTCAGCCCCTCCATCCAGCCGTTGGCGAGCACCAGCAGCCGCGGTGGCAGGAGCTCGGTGAGGATGCCGTACTTCGCCGGCGAATACATCGCCGCGCCCAGCCCGACCACTGCATACGCCGCGAGCGGATGAACCCCGACGAGCATCAACGTGCAACCGACGATCTTCACCGCGTTGCTGATGAACATCACGCGGCCCTTCGGCAGCGAGTCGGCGAACGCGCCGACGAAAGGCGCGAGCAGGATGTACGAGAACACGAAGAACTGTTGCAGCACGGGGATCTGCCACGGGGGTGCCGACAGCTGCGCGAGCAGCGCGATCGCCGCGAACAGGAGGGCGTTGTCGGCGAGCGCCGACAGAAACTGTGCAACGAGAAGGATATGGAAGCCGCGGTTCATCGAAGATTCGCTCGTGTTGCGCCGACCGCACCGTCCGACGGACACGTCCCCCTGCGTCGTGCCCGGGTCCTCGCCGCAGGCGAGCACGCGGCCGGCGCTCACCATGCGTCACAGGATGAGGGTTTCAGGTTACAACGGCCCGGCATTGGTCGATACTCAATGGCGGTGAACTGTGGTTGAATGACCGTCGTCTTTTTTTGGATCGCCTCACCTCTGCGCCATGGCCGATCGTCGTCTCCAGGTTTTTCACGCGGTGGCCCGGCTGCTGTCGTTCACACGCGCGGCCGAGGAGCTGTGCATGACACAGCCTGCGGTCACGTTCCAGGTGAAACAGCTGGAGGAGCAATTCAACACGCGGCTGTTCGAACGCAGCCATGCGCGCATCTCGCTGACCCCCACCGGTCAGGTGGTGTTCGACTACGCCGATCGCATCCTGCGCCTGAACGAAGAACTCGATACCCGCATCGGCGAGATGACCGGCGGGGTACGCGGCCCGTTGCTGCTCGGCGCCAGCCTGACCATCGCCGAATTCATCCTGCCGCGGATCCTCGGGGAGTTCAAGGCGCGTTACCCCGATGTGCGCACGCAGATGACGGTGGCCAACTCCGAGCGCATCGAGACCCGGGTCGCCGACCACTCGCTCGATGTCGGCCTGATCGAATCGCCGTCGACCTTGTCCAGCCTGCATACGGAGATCTGTTGTGAGGATGAACTTGTGCTGATCTGCGCGAGCACCCATCGGCTCGCGCCGCGCGCTGCGGTGACACCGCAGGAAGTCGCGGCAGAGCCGTTCGTCAGTCGTGAGACCGGATCGGGCACGCGCGAATTCACCGACCAGTACTTCCGGCAGGCCGGGATCTCGCCCGATGACCTGAACCTGGTGATGGAGCTGGGCAGTCCCGAGGCGATCAAGGGGCTGGTCGAAACCGGGCTAGGCGTGTCGATCATGTCGCGCATGACGATCGCCAAGGAACTGCGCCTGGCGACGCTGGTCGCCAAACCGCTCGAGCCGCGGCTGATCCGTATTCTTTCGTTGGTGTACCCGCGCGACAGGTTCCAGTCGCGGCTGGTCAAGACCTTCGTCGATTTCGCGCTGACCCGGATGAAGCTGCCGGTGACCGAGCGCTGAGGCGCGCGCACCCGCGTACCCGATGCCGCGCCCGATCGTCGCCACGGTTGATCTCGCTGCGCTCGCCGCGAATTACGCGCTTGCCAAGCGGCTTGCACCCGGGGCGCGTGCGTTCGCGACGATCAAGGCGAACGGCTATGGTCATGGGGTGGCGCGGGTGGCGCGCGCACTGGCCGGGGCCGACGGCTTTGCCGT
>JACMMK010000046.1 GCA_014379045.1 Burkholderiales bacterium | reverse complement strand
TGTATCCGGGCAGGGCCGCTTCGGCGACCGTCGGCAGGTCGGGGAGCAGCGCGGAGCGCTTCGCACTGGTGACGGCGAGCGCGCGCACCCGGCCGGCACGCGCGAGCGGCAACAGCGTGCCGACGCTGCTGATCACCAGTTGTACCTCGCCCGACATCAACGCGGCGAGCGCGGGCGGTGCACCCTTGAACGGCACGCGCACGGTCTGGATCCCGGCCAGCGTATTGAGCAGCTCGGTCGCCAGATGCGTCGGGCTCGACGTCGCGCCGTAGAACAGCGACCCTTTCTTCGCCCGCGCCAGCGCGAGGAACTCCTGCATGCTTGATGCCGGCAGGCCGTTGTGGACCGCGACGATGTTGGGCGATTCGCCGATCAGGATGATCGGCGCGAAATCCTTCACCGGGTCGAACGGCACGGTCTTGTAGAGCGGCGGATTGATCGCGATGCCGGGCTGCACCAGCAGCAATGTGTAGCCATCGGGCGTCGCACGCGCGACCGTCTCCATCGCGATGCTGGCATCGGCCCCCGGCCGGTTCTCGACCACGACCGGCTGTCCCAGCTGCGTGGCCAGGCGCGGCGAGACGATGCGCGCGACCAGATCCACCGGACCGCCCGGGGGAAAACCGACGATGACGCGCAGCGGGCGCGACGGCCATGTCTGGGCCAGCGCCTGCGTCGCCAGGCACGCCATCAAGAGGGTGAAGGGTACAAGCAGGCGCCGTGCGCGGCGATGGACAGCGATGTTCAGCATGGCAACCTCACGTTGGCAGTAACGGCGATATGCGCGTGATCGGGGACGTCGTCGCGACCGGGTCAGTCGGGTCGGATGCCGACGCGGGGCACGACTTCGCGCCAGAGCGCGATCTCGCTTTCTACCCGCTTCGCGAACGCCGGCGGCGGTACCGCCATCGGACGCGCGCCCTGGCCCACGAACAGGTCGCGCAGGCGCGGGCGTTCACCGGCGCGCGCGATCTCGTTGAACAGGCGCTCGAGTATCGGTTTCGGCAGCCCCGCGGGCGCGATGATGCCGAACCAGATCGGCATGTCGTAGTCGCCGAAGCCCGACTCCTGGAATGTCGGGACCTCGGGCAGCAGCGCATTGCGCTCCTTGCCCGTCACCGCGAGCGCGCGCATGCGCCCCGCCTGGATGGCCGTCACCGCGCTGGCGACGCTCGAGGTGCCGACATCGACGCGTCCGGCGATGACCTCGGCGATCGACGCGGCAACGCCCTTGAACGGCACATGGATCATCTTCAGCTTGTTGCGATCGATGAACAGCTCGGCGGCGAGGTGCGACGAGGTGCCGTTGCCGCCGGTGCCGTAGGTAAGTTCTCCGGGGCGCGTGCGCGCGAGCTGCACCAGGTCTTTCGGCGTGCGCGCCGCGAGCTCGAGCCGCGCAAACCAGACCGTCGGCGCCTCGGCGATCAACGCGACCGGCTGAAAATCGCGTACCGGGTCGAACGGCAGCTTGCCGTACAGCGCGGGGGCGATCGAAAACGAGTTTTCGGTCATCAGCAGCGTGTAGCCATCGGCGCTCGCCTTCGCGACCACGCCGGCGCCGATCGTGGTGCCGGCACCCGGGCGGTTCTCGACCAGCACCGACTGTCCGAGCGCCTCGGTCAGTTCGCCCGCCAGCGCGCGTCCGGCGAGATCGGTGAACGAGCCCGGTACCACCGGGACGATGATCCGCAGCGGCTTGCTCGGCCACGCGGCTGGCGCCGTCGCCGGTTGCGCCCAGACCCCCGCGGGCAATGCCACACAAAGTGCCGCGCAGGCGGCGAAGGCGAACCACAGCCGCGGCGCTTCGCGTCGGCGGACATACAATCGCGGCTGGAACAGCCTGCGTGCGTTAATCGCCATCGTCGCCCACCACATCGCCGACACCCCCATGCCATGAGCCACTTCTACGAAGACTTCACCGTCGGTGTGCGCTATCCGACCTACGGGCGCACGATCACCGAAGCGGATCATTCGCTGTTCTGCGCGCTCGTCGGTTATCACGTGCCACTGTTCATCGACGAGGAGTTCGCCCGGCGGTCATCATACGGCGGAAGAATCTGTCCCAGCCATCTGATCATGTCATTTTCCACCGGCATGACCGAGAGCCTGTTCCGGACCTCGGTGCTCGGTCTGCTCTCGCTCGACAGCGGTCGCTTCCTCGCGCCGGTGCGCATCGGCGACACGATCCGCACCGAGGTCGAAGTGATATCGAAGCGGGAGACCTCGAAGCCCGGGCGGGGCCTCGTGGTGTTTCGCGACCTCGTCTACAACCAGCGCGACGAGCTCGTGTTCCAGATGGACAAGACGGTGCTGATCGCGATGCGCGCGGGCGGTGAGGCGGCGGGCGCGGCGTAGAACGCGAGGCGCGACGCACGCCGCGCCTTTGCGCCGCATCCCCTAGGCCGGGCGAAAACCGCCGACCTGGGGCAACGGCGGGCTGTAGATCACCAGCACCTTGGCGCCACCGTCGACGCCGCGTGCCCCATGCACGCTTCGGGGCGGGATCTGGATCACGCTGCCCGGTCCACAACGCGTAGGTGGCTGTCCGGGTTCGCTGTGCTCGAGCATGCCTTCCAGCACGACGACGACCTGCCAGTTGTCGTCGTGCGAATGCGGATGCGCCTCGCCCCCGGCACCCACTTCACCCAGGACCAGTTCGAAGCCGGCGCCGAGCGAGGCTTCGACCAGTCTGCGATTGACGGTCCCGGCGTGCCCCGGCGGACTGTAGGCGGGAAGCTCGTCGACATGGACGATTCGGGCCGATTGCATCATTGCGTTCTTCCTCGGGGATTCATCGGGTCTGCGGACGGCGCACGGGACGACCCGGCGTGCGCCGCGCCGCAGCGGAGCAGTGCGTCGATCGCCGCGTCGTCGAGCCCGATCTCGCGCAGTATGTCGCGCGTATGTTCGCCCAGCCACGGCGCGTTGCGCGGGTGGCGGGCCGGCTGCCCATCGAAAAAGCCAGGTGACGCGAGATGGCGCACGGTGCCCAGACCGTCGAAGGCGCGCGCCTCGATCGTGCCGCCGGCGGCGAGCGCGGGATCGATCGCGACCTCGGCGAGGTCGATGACCGGCATCGCCGGCATGCTGAGCTCGCGTGCGAGCGCGATCCACTCGGTCACCGTACGCGTATGCGCGACCGACTCGACGATGTCGTAGAGTTCATGGAACCGGTTGCCGCGCACCGCCGGATCGGTCACCCGCGGGTCGTGCTGCATGTCGGGCAGCCCGACTGCGCAGAAGAAGCGCGCCCACTGCTCGTTGCTGTAGGGCGTCATCGAGACATAGCCGTCGCGTGCGCGGTAGATGCGACGTCCGTCGCGCGTGACGCGCGTGTAGCCGACCGGCCCGGTCGCCGGCGCGAACGTCTCGCCCTGCAGATGCTCGACGAGGCAGAACGACGCGAGCGTCTCGTACATCGGCACGTCGACGACACCGCCCTGCCCGGTCGCACGTTGCCGGACCAGTGCGCAGAGCATCGCGCACGCGAGCGCGAGACCGGCCACCTTGTCGGCGATCAGGCTCGGGACGAGACGCGGCGTGCCATCGGCGTCCCCGTTCGACTGCGCGAGGCCCACCGCGCATTGAATCACGTCATCGATCGCCGGCGCTTCGGCGAGCGGATGCGAAGGACCAAAACCGGTCGCGGCACAGTAGAGCGCGCGCGGATTGATCCGTGCCACGTCGGCTGCGGAAAAGCCCAGGCGCGCGATCGGTTCGCGGCGCACGTTGTGGACGAAGATATCCGCGCCCGCGACCAGCGCTTCGAGCGTGCGTCGTCCTTCCGCGCGCCGGATGTCGATGACGATCGAGCGCTTGCCGCGATTCAGGTTGAGAAAGACCGGGCCCATGCCGCGCTGCGTCGCGTGGCCCGCGTAGCGCATGATGTCGCCGTCGGGGACTTCGACCTTGATCACGTCGGCGCCGTAATCGGCGAGGATCTGCGTCGCATACGGACCGAACACGACCGAGGTCAGGTCGATGACGCGTACCTTGTCGAGAAGGCCGGGTGCCTGCGATGCGGTTGTCGTAGCGTTCATGAACGGGGCAGAAGTTTCGAGTCGGGAGCAAGCGGAACTAAGCGGCCAGCATGACGCGGGCGTTGCCAGTCAGTATCCGCGCAACATCCGACTCGGGCAGCCCGCACTGGCGTACGTTCTCGACGGCACGCGCCATGTCGAACGAGGGATAGTCGCTGCCGAACACCAGACGCTCGACACCGACGACGTCGGCAGCAAGCCGAATGGCGCCGGCGTCGCCCGATGCGGTCTCGAAATGAAACCGGCGCATGCCTTCACGCGGCGATTCGGAGGGGACGTTGCCGCCGGCGTGGACGCGCTGCCAGTACTGATCGAGGCGCTCGCTGACGAACGGCAGCACCCCGCCGAGGTTGGCGAGGATCACGCGCAATCGCGGCCGGCGTTCCAGTGCACCGCTGCAGAGCAGTCGGAGTGCCACGATCGAGATGTCCACCTGGAAGCCGAAGGCGCCGGTGAGCCACCCGAACGGCGCGAGCGCCGGATCGCAGGTGGACGGATGATTCGGCAACAGCAGCAGCGGTATTCCCAGTGCCTCGACGCGGTCGAGCAGCGGGGCGACACGCACGTCGTCCACCGGCACGCCATCGGTGATCACCGAGATGCCGACGCCGCGGTGACCGAGCGTGGACACCGCGTATTCGAGTTCAGCGATCGCGACCCCGATATCCTTCATCGGCACCGAGGCGAACGCGATGAAGCGGCCCGGATACTGCCGCGCGAGCGCCGCCGATTCTTCGTTCGCCGCGCGCGCGACGTCGCGGCCTTCGTCGAGTTCGAGCGCGTCGATGCCGCTGACGTTCTGCAGCCGCAGGATCTGCGTGTCGATCCCCGCGGCATCCATCAGCGCGAGCCGCGCCGACAGATCGTTCTGTTCGGGACGCAGCGGCCGCCCGACCCCCGGTGCGGACATCATCGTCTCGCGCCCGCCGACGCGCTCTATCCGGGGGTAGCCCGACCGGTGACGCAGGCGGTCGAGAAACGCGTGGGGCTGGAAGTACGCGTGAAAATCGATGGCCAGGGTGCACCTCCGTGACTGCGCCCGCTGCGGCGTCGCGCGCGGCGTACGCGCAACGTACCGCAACACGATGGCGCCGGCTAGGCTGCCTGCTCGATCTCGGGATAGACGGGGATGCGGATGCCGAGCTTCGCGAACTTGCGCCGCAGGTCCTGGATGCTCTTCAGGAACGCCTGGTGTTCCATCGCCGCCGGGCAGAAGCCGAGCTTTGCATGCCCGGCAATTTCCTCGGCATCGCGCAGCGCGCTCTCGACCGACGGATCGAGCAGCGACATCGAGTGAAACCCTTTCATCTCGACGTTCTCCATGATGTCCACCGCCACCGCCTCGACCGCGTCGATCTCGGCCTTCGTCATCTGCGGGATGCGATGCTCGAGATAGTCCCACCCCAACTGGACGTGACGCACTTCATCGAGCAGGATGAGACGCAGCACTTCCTTGGTGACCGGCTCTTCGGTCCAGCGGTAACGCGCGAGGAAGATGTCGACGGCGACGCCTTCGGAAATGCAGTGCCATCCTGCCATCGCGGCCTCGGTCGAGACGTCGGGGTTGAACGCCATCCGATCCCTGAACCCGGCGACCACCATGCGCGAGATGGCATCGTGCGGCGGCGGTTCCTGAACATAGCCACCCAGAGCATCGGCGAGCATGTACGACGCTTCGCAGTGCCGTGCTTCTTCCACGACCTTCGCGGCCAGCACGAACTTCGCTTCGATCGGCGCCTTGCCGTCGAGCGACATGCGGATCAGCATCGCCGGTGACTCGATGATGCCGGTGTACTCGGTCCAGGCGCGACGGCTCCAGCACAGCCGCGCGGCGTCGAGCTGCTCCTGGCTGAACTTGCTGCGATCGAGCGTCGCGTAGGCGATATCGCACGGGTCCCAGGTCATCGTCTTCGATTTCTTCCACAGCTCGACGATCGACGGCGCCTGCGCACGGGTCTCGAGCGGGAAGCGGCTTTCGTGCAGCCCGAGGGCGTGCAGTCCACGCTGCGGTGATGCGGGATCGTACAGTGACTTCATGGCGGCACACCTCGAGTGGTTGAGCGGCTGGATACAGACGGGTAAGGCCCGACGGCGGGAGACCGACGGGAATCATCGTAACGAGCGTGCTTTGCCGATGTCAACGCGGGTGCGTCAGTATCTGCGCGACACGCGCTGCGCGCATGAGTTCTTTCCACCTCGTTGATCGGAGAAACAGATGAGCTCGACCGGCATCCGAAAGATCCTGTTCGTCCAGGAGACCAGTTTCGCCGAAGGCGCCGAGCGCGCCGAGCACCCGGTGCGCCGGGTCGCGGCGATCGCTGTGATGTTCAATCCGCTCGTCGGTCATGCAACCGGCGATCTCGATACGCTGGCCGAACTCGGTGCCGCGTTGGCGGAGGCCTTGATGCCGGACGCAATCACGCTGCTGCGCGAACCGGCGACCTCGTACGGAAAGGCGGCGATCGTCGGCGTCGCGGGCGATCTCGAACACGCGGCGGCGATGCTGCATCCACGTCTCGGCAAGCCGTTGCGCGCTGCCGTGGGGGGCGGCGCCGCGATCATCAGCTCGGCGGTCAAGGTCGGCGCTACCGGCACGGCGATCGACATTCCCCTCGCCCACAAGGACGACATCTGGTCGTTCGATCATCTGGATACGATGACGGTGATGGTGGCCGATGCGCCGCGCCCCGACGAGATACTGGTCGCGATCGCGATCGGCTCGGGGGGGCGCATTCGAGCCCGTGTGCGTCGCGTGTCGGGCTGAGCGCTGCCCCGCGCTACTCGGCCTTGGCACCCGATTCCTGCACGACCTTCGACCACTTCGTGATCTCCGCGCGCACGAAGCGGCCGAATTCATCCGGGGTGTTCGTCACCGGTTCCGCCCCGAGCGCGAGCAGCCGCTCGCGCATCTCGGGGGTGCTCATGAACTTGACGACCTCGGCGTTGAGGCGCGTCACGACCGGCGTGGGCGTGCCCGCGGGGGCGAACACGCCGAACCATGACGCGACCTCGTAGCCGGGCGTCACCGTCTCGGCGATCGTCGGGATATCGAGCAGCAAGGGCGAGCGCCTGGCACTGGTTACGGCGAGCGCGCGGACCTTGCCGGCCTTCACGAAGGGCAGGGCGGTGGGCATCAGCTCGACCATCAACGGCACTTCGCCGGCGATCAAGGAGATCAACGCCGGACCGCTGCCGCGGTACGCGATATGGGCGATGTCGACCTTCGTCTGCGACTTCAGCAGTTCCATCGAAAGGTGGGTGGTACTGCCGGCGCCGCCCGAGGCGTAGTTCATCTGTCCCGGTCGGGCGCGCGCGAGGGCGAGGAGTTCCTTCACCGATTTGACCGGCATCGACGGGTGCACCATCATCACCAGCGGCACCGTCGCCACCAGGCTGATCGGCGTGAAGTCCTTGAGCGGGTCGTAGCCGATCTTCTTGTAGAGCGACTGGTTGATCGCCTGCGTCGAGGCATTGCCCAGCAGCAGTGTCGCACCGTCCGGGGCCGCTTTCGACACGATCTCGGCCCCCAGGCTGCCGCCGATGCCGGCGCGGTTCTCGATGACCACGGTGACGCCCAACGCGTCACCGAGGCGCTGGCCGACCAACCGGCCCAGGAGGTCGGCGGTACCCCCGGGTGGATAAGGCACCATCAGACGGATCGGTCCGGTGGGGTACGACTGCGCGTGCAACGGCAGCGACCCGATGCAGAGGAACGTGAGCGCCAGCAACAGCGCTGGCCAGCGCGTCGGGGCAAGGCGGGGCATGGGGGTCCTTCGACGTGGATTGCCGGCGGAGCAGACCGGAAGACCGCAACTTAGCACCAAGCGTGCCACGGCCAGCGGCCGCGCGCGACGCGGCCTCAGGCCGGCCACGGCGCGATGGTCTTCCTGCGGTACTCGCACAGATCATTGATCAGGCAGGTCGGGCACTCGGGGCGCACGGCCTTGCAGACGTAACGACCATGCAGGATTAGCCAGTGATGCGCGTGCTGGAGATACTGGGGGGGTACGAACTTGAGCAGGCGCATCTCGACTTCGAGCGGCGTCTTCCCCGGTGCGATCGGAATCCGGTTGCCCAGACGGAACAGGTGGGTGTCGACCGCGATCGTCGGATGACCGAAGGCGATGTTCAGGATCACGTTCGCAGTCTTGCGTCCGACCCCGGGCAGGCGCTCGAGCGCGGCGCGATCGTCGGGAACTTCGCCGCCATGTTCCGACAGCAGCGCGGCGCAGGTCTGCTCCACATGTTTCGCCTTCGAGCGGAACAGGCCGATCGTGCGGATGTAGCGCTCGATGCCTTCGCGTCCGAGTGCGAGCATCTCGCGCGCGCCGGGTGCGGCCGCGAACAGCGCGGGGGTCGCGAGGTTGACGCTGCGGTCGGTCGCCTGCGCAGACAGGATCACCGCGATCAGCAACTGGAACGGCGTCTGCCAGGCGAGTTCGCCTTTCGGATGCGGATTGGCCCGCGCGAAACGCTCGAAGATCGCGCGCCGCTTCGCCGGGTTCAAGATCGGGCCAGCGTTCGGCTCAGCCGGCCTGCCGGTACTTGTCGAACACCACCGACTCGGTGAACAGCGCGTCGATCGCCGAGGTGGGATAGCCGAGTTCGGTCAGCACTTCGGTGGTGTGCTGACCGAGCCAGGGCGCCGCCGAGCGAAACTGCTGCGGCGTGCGCGAGAACTTCACTGGATAGCCGATGTTCTTCATCTTGCCGATCTTCGGGTGCTCGATGTCGAAGAACATCTCGCGCGCCTTGATGTGCGGGTCTTCGACCGTCTCGTCGAACGTGTACACCGGTCCGCCGGGCACCGCGGCACGGTCGAGCAGCGGCACCCAGTGCGCGCTCGGGCGGGTCGTCATCACGCGCTCGATCTCTTCCTGCAAAGCGTCGACATTGGCGAGACGGTTCGCGAGACCCGTGAAGCGCGGGTCGGCGAGCAGCTCGGGTCGGCCGAGCACGTCGTTGCAGAAACTCGCCCACATCTTTTCGCTGTTGGCACCGACCGTCACATAGCCGTCGGCGGTGCGAAACGCCTGGTACGGTGCCGAGCGGCGATGCCGCGTGCCGTTGGCCATCGCGATCTCGCCCGCACCGAAGAACGCGGCGGTCTCCCACATCATCCAGGCGAGCCCGGCGTCGACGAGGGAGGTTTCGAGGTACTGGCCTTCGCCGGTGCGAAGCCGATGGATGTAGGCGGCGAGGATGCCGTAGAGCGCGGTGACGCCGCCGGCGATATCGTTCATCGCGATACCGACCTTCGCCGGTCGTCCGCCCTGTTCGCCGGTCATGCGCATGATGCCGGTCATCCCCTGCGCGACGATGTCGTAGCCGCCCTTCTTCGCGTAGGGACCGGTCTGACCGAAGCCCGAGATCGATGCGTAGATGATGCCCGTGTTCACCTTCTTCACCGACTCGTAGTCGACGCCCATGTGGAACTTGGCATCGGGGCGCATGTTTTCCAGCACCACGTCGGCGCCGGCGGCGAGTTTCATGAAGATCTCCTTGCCGCGTGCGCTCTTCAGATCGAGGCCGATGCTGCGCTTGTTGCGATTGACCATCGCGAAGCAGTAGCTCTCGTCGTTCACCTTCGGCGACAGACGACGCGACAGGTCGCCTTCGGGAAAGTTCTCGACCTTCAATACCTCGGCCCCCATGTCGGCCATCGTCATCGTGCAGAACGGGCCGGCGAGCACGTTGGTCAGGTCAATCACCTTCACGCCATCGAGAGGAAGTGCCATCGAGTTCGCTCCGCTAGTTGTTGACGCCATCGTCGACGATCAAGTCTGTCAGAAATTCTACGGGCAAGTGGTCGGCCGCTCGCGACGCTGCCCGTCAGTTCATCAGGTCGCCGATCAGCCCTGATCCATCGAGCGGCGAAAGCCGACACTCCTCAGCTTTGTGACATCCAGTAGGCGACAACCAGGATCGTCGTGACCACGGCGACTAGCCACGCAGTTTTACCGGCATTTCGGCGAATACTTTGCGCCTCGGCAAGTGCAGTGTCATTCTGCGCCATCTGTTTCGTTGCGAATGCTTCAGCGCTCGCGGCATGCGCCGCGTTCTGATTCTTGATCTTGGCGATCAGCCGATTCTGCTCCAGCAAGAGATCGCGTATCTCGGCGATCAAGGTCGTGTCAGCGGAATCATTCACGGTCGGCGTGCCTTTGTGGGTTCGTCGGTTGCTCGGGTTTCAGCAAGAGCGCTGCACTGTCTGTCGACTTTCGACTGCGACGCGCACTAGAACCGTTCGTCGATCCCTAGATAGCGCCACTGTCCGACGGGCAGATCGCCGAGTCGAACGCGTCCGATGCGCACGCGCTTCAACCCCGTGACCGCGAGTCCGACCGCCTCGCACATCCGGCGTATCTGGCGCTTCTTGCCCTCCTGCAGCACGAAGCGAAGCTGATCCTCGTTCTGCCAGGTCACCTGAGCACGCTTGAGCGGCGCGCCGTCGAGTGAAAGTCCGAAGTTTAGCTGTGCGAGCCCGGCCTCCGAAAGCCGGCCTTCGACGCGCACCAGGTACTCCTTTTCGACCTGGCTCTCGGCGCCGATCAGTTGCCGGGCGATGCGCCCGTCCTGGGTCAGCACCAGCAGTCCGTTCGAATCGATGTCGAGCCGGCCTGCCGGGGCCAGGCCGCGCGCGTGCGCCG
>JACMMK010000402.1 GCA_014379045.1 Burkholderiales bacterium | reverse complement strand
GCGTCGTGTCGTGGTGGGAGGGGTTGGTACCAAGCCAGGCGTCGTTGTTCAGCCCAGCGCTCACGAGCGCCTGACGCTGCCGCGAGTCTAGCGCGTCCATTGTTGCGTTGGGGCCTTCGAGCGCCAGTCGATCAGCCCTTGGCCGCCGTTGCAGCCGCGATACCGTCGAGCACCGCCCATCTCAGCAAGCTCGCCATGGGTCAGCCAGACCATCGATGAACTCATGCACCGGCATTCGATCGAGCGCGTCCGGATCGTCGCGTAACGCCAGCAGTTGCTCGCGCCGCGGGGCCGGCGTGCCGCGCATCGCGTGCTCGAATTTGTCCCGCAGCGCCGGCAACGCCTCGCCGCGCCGGCGCGGATGCCCCAGCGGGTACTCGCGTTCGACGCGTCCGCTGGTCGTGCCATCGCGGAAGAACACCTCGACCGCATTCGCGCTCGAGCGCCGCGCGGGATCGAAGAACCCATCGGTGTAACGCGGGTCCTCGCGCAGCGTCATGCGCGCGCGCAGCCCGTCGATGCGCGGATCAGCCGCGGCGAAGGCATCGCTGTAGTCGTCGGGACCGATGCGCCCGTGCAACAGACCGACGGCGACGATGTACTGCACGCAGTGGTCGCGGTCTGCGGAATTGCGCAGCGCCCCTGGCTTGTCCATGATGCGCGCGAGCGAGCGGTGGCAGTGCAGCGCGATGTGCTCGATCTCGTCCACCCGTGAGACGACGCGTGGATGCAGCACGAACGCGCACTCGCCCGCGGTCTGGCCGTGCATGCCGGCCGGCACCAGCTTGAACATGCAGCGCCCGATCACGCCCTCGCCCAGCGCGCCGTCGAGCCGCAATGCGTCTCCACCGAAGCGGGAATCGTGGAAGCCGAGCGCCTTCGCGCTCAGGATCCACGGGTAACCGTCCTCGCCCTGCATCGCCATCATGGCCAGGCGCACGCCCGCCTCGCTCGCCTGCGCGGTCGCCCAGTTCTTGCGCGAACCGATGTTCGGCGCATGGCGTATCGCGAGGAGCGTGGTTTCGACGAATGCATTCGACACCGCGTTCATCACCTGATCGGCGCTGCCGCCGAGCATCCCGGTCGCCACGGCGGCGACCGCGACGCGCGCAAGCAGCGGCTGGTCGATGCCGTGCGCGCGGAAATCGTTGTGGGCACATAGCGCGCCCTGGATCTCGTAGACGCGAATGCCGGCATCGAGCATGTCCGACATCCGTAGTGGCTCAGCACCGGCCACCGCGCGGCCGCGGCTCAGGTAGTCGCCAAGCATCAGCACGCCGGCCCACGCGTCCGACGGATGAATGGTGAGCGCACCGGAGCACGCATCGTTGTAGTCGAGCCAGCGGATCATGCAGCCCAGGTCGAACGTCGCCTTGGCCGGATCGAGGACATGGGTCGTGCCGGGCAGGCGCGCGCCGTTCGGCACGACCGTACCGGGTACGATCGGCCCCAGCAACCTCCGGCACGCCGGCTGCCCGAGCGCCTCGATGGCGCACGCGAGCGTATCGAACAGCGACAGCCGCGCCGCGTCGAGCGAGGCGGTATCCCGTAGGCGATAGTCGACTACGTACTCCGCGATCTCACGCAGCAGCGCATCGGGGGCCGGCGTGCTCGCCGCGCTTGCCGCTCCTGCCGCCGAGGTTCCCATCACCGTGCCTCGATGCCGATGGCGGCGATCAGCTTCGCGTACTTGACCATCTCCTCCTCGTAGAAGCGGGTGAACTCGGCTTGCGTGCTGCCCACCGCGTCCAGGCCCTGCGCCAGCAGCTTCTTCTCGATCTCAGGATCGAGCAGGATGCGCGCGATTTCCTGCTGCAGTCTCACCGCGATCTCGAGTGGTGTGCGCCCCGGCAGGAACACGCCGTACCAGTTCTCGAACGCGTAGCCTGGAACGCCGGATTCGGCGACGGTCGGCAGATGCGGCAACGCCGGCGTGCGCTTAGCGCCGAGCACGGCGATCGCACGCAGCTTGCCGGCATCGAAGAACTGCCGGGTCGAGACGACGCTCGCCATCGACAGCGCGACCCGGCCTCCGATCAGATCGGTGATGCTGGGCGCCGTACCTTTGTACGGCACGTGGGTGAACTTGAGGCCCGCCATCTGGCTGAACAGTTCGGCGGCCAGATGCTGGCCGGTGCCGTTGCCCGAAGACGAGTACAGCACCTCGCCCGGACGCGAGCGCGCGAACGCGATCAGCTCCTTCACCGTCTTTGCCGGCACCGAAGGGTGCACGACCAGCACACCGGGGGAGACCACGGCGAGCGTGACCGGCAGGATGTCCTTGCGCGGATCGTAGGGCAGCGCCATCAGGCTCGGGGTGATGGCGACACCCGACGAGTTGGTGAGTATCGTGTGGCCGTCGGGTGCAGCGCGCGCGAGTGCATCGGTCGCGACCGACCCGCCTGCGCCCGGACGGTTCTCGACGACCACCGGCAGGCCGTAACGCTCCGAAAGCTTCTGCGCGATCAGACGGCCGGTGGTGTCGACCCCACCGCCGGGGGCGAGCGCGATCAGCATACGCATCGGTTTCGTGGGCCAGGGTGCCTGGGTCGGCACCTGCGCGTGCGCGAGGCCGGTCACTACGATCGGTAGTACGGCGCCGGCGAGAAGCGGCGCAACGGCGCCACGGATGGCGAGGGGGATTAGCACAGATTTCCTCCTTATCGCTTCGGTGCGGACCCGTCTGCGCGGGTCGACGTTGTGACGGGCGATGGCGTGGTGGATGGCGTGGGACGCTTGGGTGTGCAGATTAGCCCAGGATTCGACCGCTCCTGTGCACTGCAGGCCCGCGCAGTCGTCACCGTGGCTCATGATGCCGCTGCGGGTACTGCCCGAAGATTCCCATACCCGTGATGCCGTCGTCTATCGCGACCCTTTCGATTCCTCGACCAGCCGAGCGACGCCGACCCTGGTTTTCAGCCGCTCGACATCTGTCTGCGCGGTGTGTGCCCGTCCTTGTCCGTGCTTGCGGTTCAGACACACCTGGATGCCGATCATTTAAAGGACGAGACGCTCTGAATCGGGTGTCTAGCTGCCTAACGTGAGGCTTTTCCATGCGAACCACTGTGTTCCTGGACTGGCCGCATTGCGCGATGGATGCTTTGATTCGAGCGCGAGCAACGATGCGAGCCGCGCGGTATCCCACTGTCAAGCAGAAGCGAACATGACGAGGATGTTTTGGCGTGACCAACCGGCGCAGAAGGCGACACACGGAAGTCCTCACGATCGTGTTCATCACACACCAGACCCGCTGCGACGAGGCGCCTACGCGCCTTGCAGCACCCGAGAAGAATGCGGCCAAGGCCGCGCGGGCCGCGCAGTAGCGGCACTTCTCGTTCACCATGGCGAACACGCGCTCGACCACCCCGGCGGTCACCGCTCGCATCGAGGCCCGCATCCAGCTCATCCGCGGCGAGCGCGTCATGCTCGATGCCGAACTCGCTACCCTCTACGGCGTCACCACCAAGCGCTTCAATGAAGCGATCAAGCGCAACGCAACCCGATTCCCCGGGGATTTCATGTTCACACTTAACGCCGACGAGTTCCTCGCTTTGAGGTCGCAATCTGCGACCTCAAGCCCAGCCGGGGCGGCCGGCGCTACGCGCCGCGCGTCTTCAGCGAACACGGCGCCATCATGGCCGCGATGATCCTGAACAACCCGCACGCGGTCGACATGTCCGTGCACGTCGTGCGCGCGTTCGTGCGTATGCGCGAAGTCATCGCACAGAACAAGGACATCGCCGACAAACTCGCCGAACTCGAACAGCGTATGGGCTCCCAGGACGATGCCATCGTTGACATCGTCCAGACCATCCGGCAACTGATGACCGCTCTGCCTCAGCCATCTACTCCGCCTCGGCAGCCTAAGAGGAGAATCGGGTTCGTTTAGTCGCTATACGTTGTCAGATCAGTTTCGACCAAAACCTACGGGACCTACAATTTGCACAGTCCGAACAGGAACGCCCTGGAGAGCCTCCATATCGGCGCCAGTTCGGGCGATTACGCGAAAACTTGCAATTGTGACAAAGATTTCTGCGCCCGCAAGCATCGCCGACGCTTACCTCAATCCACCTTCAACTTCTGCGCCCGAATCACCTTGCCCCATAGATCGAGCTCGCGCAACACGAACCGGTCGAGCTCTTCCGGCGTACTCGCCACCGGGTCGGTGATCATGCCGCGCAGCCGCTCCTCCATGTCGGGGAGCCGGATGATGCGCACCAGTTCACGGTTCAGCCGATCGATCATCGGCCGCGGCGTACCGGCGGGCGCGTGCACGCCGTACCATGAACTCGCATCGTAGCCGGGCAGGCCTGCCTCGATGAACGTGGGTACGTCGGGGAAGTCGGGATGCCGCTTCTTGCCGGTGATCGCCAGGCCGCGCATCTTGCCCGAGCGTACATGGGGGGACGCCGATGCCGCGGTGTCGATCATCATCGTCACCGCGCCGCCCATGATGTCGATATGCGCGGGACCGCTGCCCTTGTACGGCACGTGGATCAGATCGAGGCCGGTCATCGTCGCGAACACCGCGCTCGCCAGATGCGGTGGCGTGCCGTTGCCCCCCGAGGCGAACGAGAGCTTGCCCGCATTCGCTTTCGCCCCGGCGATCAACTCCTGCATCGTCCGATACGGCTGGCTGCTCGCGGTGATCAGCATCGCCGGCGTCGTCGCGATCAGCGTGACACCGGTGAAATCCTTGACCGCGTCGTAACCGGGACTGGCATACAGCTGCGGCGCCATCGCGTGCGAAGCCGCCGACGACATCACGATCGTGTAGCCGTCGGGCGCGGACTTCGCCGCCATCGTCGTGCCGATCGTCGTGCCGGCACCGGGGCGGTTGTCGACCACCAGCTGCTGCCCGAAATCGGTGCCGACGCGCGCCGCAAGCAGGCGCGAGATCGTGTCGTTACCGCCGCCCGGCGGGTACGGGACGATGAAGCGTACCGGCTTGGCCGGGTAGCCCTGCGCGCGAGCGCTGTCCGCCGTCACACCACCGATGATGAACAGGACCCCACAGCAGACGACGCTGCACGTCGCGACGCGCGTTGCCCGTCGCGGCACCGAACTGAACCAATCCATGACTCCTCCCTGGAAATAGAAACTCAAAACACAGCCTGCGGGCGCGATCGGATGTCGCACCGTCTTGTCGTGGAACAGCAGCTTCGCTACGCGCTCAACCGGAACGTGGTCGTCGATTCGAGATCGTCGCCGAACCACGCCTTGATCGACGCCTCGCGCTGCCCGAGGTAATCGGTATGTCCGTCGATCTGTGTCATCGGCAGGTCGTGACCGGGCACCAGCACGCTGCCGGGCTTCTTCTGCCAGTGTCGCCAGATCGACTCGATCGACGCCGACGACAGGGCACTGTCGTAGGTCATGTCGGTGCCGCGCGAGATCAGCTCGGCGCGGTTCTTCGCCGCATCGCCGGTGAACACGAGGTCGCGCTCGCGCCCGTGCAGCACGTACACCAGGCATCCCGGCGTATGCCCCGGCGCCAGGTGCGCGGTCATGCCGGGGAACACGGTATCGCCATCGCGCGCCGCAGCCAGCGTCGGCCACTGCCGCAGTTCACGCACGTACAGCTCCGGCACCGGCGACTCGCCCCACGGTTGTTCCGCCGCCCAGACGAGTTCGTCGGCACCGATGACGATCCGTGCGTTGGGAAACAGCGTGAAGTTGACCGAATGATCGTAGTGCGAATGGGTCAGGATCACATCGGTCACGTCCGCCGGCGCGACGCCGTGCTCGGCGAGCCGTTCGCGCAGCATCCGGCGCATCCCGAACGAGCCGGTGTCGACCAGCGCGATCCGGCCCTCGCCGCGAATCAGCACGACGGTGCTCCACCCCAGCCCGCCATGACAGACCGACTTGCCGGGAAACCCCTGCACGACGATCTCGATATCGTAGTTGTCGAGTTTCAACGTCCGCTCCTCGATTTGGACTAGGGGCACCGCGCAGCACCAGGACTCAGGACTTGCAATCCCCCAGCCGCTTGCCGCTCATGTTGCTCTTGATCTCCATCGCCTTACCTTCGGGCGTGACCATCGCGATCACCGATTGCATCGAATAGGTGTCGCCGCTCGCAGTCACCGAGCCTTCACCCTTGATCTTGGTCTTCCCGGTGCATTCAATCTTCCACGACGTCGTGTTGCCGCTTGCCTTCTGCTCGAGCACCTTGCACTGCTCGGAGCCGGGGGGCTGGCTCGCCTTCGCCTGCAGATCCTGGATTTCCTTGGCGCTGATGCAGCGCTTAAGGTTCATCGGCGGCATCGACTGCACCCCGGGCACGTCGGTGCGGATCGTCATCTCCCACAGGCCATCGCGAAACGAACCGGCGATCGGCGCGGAAGCGGCATACAGCGGTCCCGACACGACACAGAGTACCGTGGCGACGACCTTGGTCGCGTTCGACCGGCGTAGGGGGCGAGGCAATGGCATGCAATCTCCTTCGATCTCGATTCGAGCATCAGGGAACCGGTCCCGGTCCGCCGATTATCCTCGCAATCTTCCCGGTCGATCTCCCGCCACTTCCCCTTCCACTCCGCGCCGACGTGGAGGCGGTTCGAGGCAAACCGGCAATACGACACCGCCGCTATCTCGGCACGAACCCCGCTCGCGCCGCCAGCGCACGCAGCCTGCCCGATTCCTGCTCGACGAACGCAGCGAACGCGACCGACCGACTCGCGACCGGCGCAAGCCCCAACTCATCCATTCGTTCGCGCATCGCCGGGCGCTTGAGTGCGTCTACGATCGCCCCCTGCAGCCGCTCGGCGAGCGCGACCGGCGTTCCCGCCGGCATCCATAATCCCTGCCAACCCGACAGATCGAATCCGTCCAGCTTCGACTCGATCAGCGTCGGCACGTTGCCGAGCGCCAACACCCGCGCCGGCCCGGCGATACCGAGCGCGCGGACGCGCCCCGCACGCACCGCTGCGGCGGCATCGAGGGGGTCGACGAAACCTAGCAGGCTGCGCCCTGCAATGACCGAGCCGAGCGGGATCTCTCCCGGCGCCTGGAGCTGTGCCCTCAACGACCCGCCGATCGTCGCGTGCAGCAGCGCGGTCGCCAGATCGATCACGGGATCGCGATTGCCCGAGGCAACGTCGATCGGACTCGCATTGCCTTTCGCGAGCGAGGCGAGTTCGGCGATGTTGCGTACGGGCATCCCGGGATGCGCGATCAGCACCGGGCCCGACGAGCGTGCGATCTGCGTCACCGGCACGAAGGCCTTCACGGGATCGAATCGCAGGTCCTTGTGAATCACCGGCAGCAATACGTGCGTCTCTCCCGCAGCCAGCCAGATCAGCCCGTCCGGCGCGGCCCCGGCAACCGC
>JACMMK010000045.1 GCA_014379045.1 Burkholderiales bacterium | reverse complement strand
CGTGCCCGACGCCCCTCACCTCGGCGGCATCACGCGCGGCCGGAACGTCTGCAAGCGCTGGGCGAGCGACCCTGAACGAACGTAAGCAGCCGCGTTTCATGAAGCAGCCGCGGTACGCGCCCCAGGCACTGCCTGTAACGCTCGCAACCCGTTGATTTGCGACGTTTCGCCGCTGGTGGGGGGCGCTCGCCCCGAGAACATGTCAACCGATCTAGCGAGGCGCCGTTATTGACCTCGCCGAGTCATGCTCGGCTTTATTCTGATCAGTTCAACTCTCGAGGAACAAAAATGAACAAATTGCTTGCCGCTGTATTTGCTGGTGTCTTCGCCGCCGTGACCGCATCGTCGATGGTCATCGCCGCTGAGCCGAAGAAAGAAGCAAAGAAAGACGAAATGAAGAAAGACGAGATGAAGAAAGCCGACAAGAAGTAATTCTTGTCGCGAGCTTGTTCTCGCACGAAAAGTGGACCTTCGGGTCCACTTTTCATTGGTGCGGCGCGCGTGAACGCGGCGACGTCTAGAATCACCGCATGAATGAAGAAATATGGAAACCGAACGTGGTCGTCGCCGCAGTGGCCGAGCGTGACGGACGCTTCCTGCTGATCGAGGAGGAGACGAGCACCGGGCTGCGCTTGAATCAACCCGCGGGGCACTGGGATCCGGGCGAGACGCTGTTCGACGCGGTCACCCGGGAAACCCTGGAAGAGTCGGCGTATCACTTCCGTCCCACCGCTCTGGTCGGCATCTACAGCCTGCCGATAGCCGACACGGGGGTCACTTACCTGCGTTTCGCCTTCGCCGGCGACATCACCGGCCACGAGCCCGGGCGTGTCCTCGACACCGGCGTCGTGCGGGCCCTCTGGCAGACCGTCGACGAAATCCGTGCACAACGCGAGCGGCACCGCAGTCCGTTGTTGCTCGAGTGCATCGAAGACTTCATCGCGGGGCGGCGCTATCCGCTCGCGTTAGTGAAGCATTGCGTCTGACCAGGGACGCGGCATGAAAACCGGGACCGTTGTCGTCGGCATGTCGGGCGGCGTCGATTCGTCGGTGGCGGCCTTGCTGCTGAAGCAGCAGGGCTGGAATGTCATCGGTCTGTTCATGAAGAACTGGGAAGACGACGATGACGTCGACTATTGCAGCTCGCGCGAGGATCTCGTCGACGCGGTCTCGGTGGCCGACCGCCTGGGCATCGAAATCGAGCAGGTGAACTTCGCGGCCGAATACAAGGACCGCGTGTTCGCGACGTTTCTGGCGGAATACCAGGCAGGGCGTACGCCGAACCCCGACGTGCTGTGCAACGCCGAGATCAAGTTCAGGGCGTTTCTCGACCATGCGCTCGCACTGGGCGCCGACAGGATCGCGACCGGTCACTACGCACAGGTACGCGAGCGCGACGGGCGCATGGAGTTGCTGAAGGCCGAGGACGGTACCAAGGATCAGAGCTACTTCCTGCACCGGCTGGACCAGTCGCAGCTTGCGCGCACGCTGTTTCCCGTGGGCGCACTCCCCAAGCGCGAGGTGCGCGAGATCGCGCGCCGCGAGTCGCTGCCGGTCGCCGAGAAGAAAGACAGCACCGGCATCTGCTTCAACGGTGAGCGGCCGTTCCGCGAGTTCCTCGGCCGTTACCTGCCGAAGGCGCCGGGCGAGATGCGCACGCTCGACGACAAGCCGGTCGGTGAGCACATCGGGCTGATGTACTACACGGTCGGGCAGCGCCAGGGGCTCGGCATCGGCGGGCGCGCCGACAGCAGCGATCGCGAGCCGTGGTACGTCGCGCGCAAGGATCTCGCACGCAACCTGCTGTACGTGGTCCAGGGTCACGACCATCCGGCGCTGTTCTCCGATCGGCTGCGTGCGCTCGACGTGAGCTGGGTCTCCGGCAGCGCGCCGCATACGCGGTGGGTCTATTCGGCCAAGACCCGCTATCGCCAGCCCGATTGCGCCTGCGCCCTGTCGGTGGCTGACCTGGCGCAGTGCGAAGTCGAATTCTCCGAGCCGCAGTGGGCGGTAACGCCGGGGCAATCGGTCGTGGTCTATGAATCGAAGGTCTGCCTGGGCGGAGGCGTGATCGAATGATCGGCAGGCGCACGGTACGCTTATTGCTCTTGCATCGAGCGCAGCGCCCGTTCTTCCTTCGATCTGTACTGACTCCCGACTGTCACCGCCGGAGCTTCGCGTGCACCCTGTAACGTTCATGAAACCGGTCGTTCTCCCCTCAGCGTGTGGCGTCACACGGTGTGCTCACGGCATGGCATTTGCGCTGGCATTGGTCACCTCGACTGCCGTCGCGCAGCAGTACCCTGGGCGCCAGATTCGGCTGATCGCCCCGTTCCCGCCGGCCGGCGCCGTCGACCTGGTGGGACGCCCGCTCGCCGCGCGCATGCAGGAGGCGCTGGGCCAGCAGATCGTGTTCGAGAACAGGCCCGGCGCCGGCGGCAATATCGGCGCCGAGGTCGTCGCGAAATCGCCGGCGGACGGCTATGTGCTGCTGATGGCTGCGGTGACCACGCATTCGATCAGCGCGACGCTGATCCAGAAACTCGGCTACGACCTGCAGAAGGATCTGGCGCCGATCTCACTCGTCGCCAATTCACCTCAGGTACTGGTGGCGCATCCTTCGCTGCCGGTCAAAGGCGTGCGCGACCTGATCACGCTCGCGCGCGCGAAGCCGGGCGAACTCAACTGGGCCTCGCAGGGCAACGGTACGCTGTCGCACCTCGAACAGGAACTGCTCAAGTCGATGGCGAAGATCGAAGTGACTCACGTCCCGTACAAAGGCAGTTCTCCGGCGCTGGCCGATCTGTTCGGCGGCCAGGTGTCGCTGTTGTTCGACAGCGTGCCGGCGGTCCTGCATCACGTGCGCAGCGGCAAGCTGCGTGCGCTCGCGGTGGCGACCTCGCGGCGCTCGAACGCGCTGCCGGACGTACCGACGGTGGCTGAAGCGGGGCTCAAGGGGTTTGCCGCCGAGAACTGGTTCGGCCTGATGGCGCCGGGCGGCACCGCGAACGAGATCATCACCCGCCTCAACACCGAGGCGGTGAAGGCGCTTGCTACGCCCGATCTGCGCAAGCGCCTGCAAGACCTGGGGTTCGAACCGCGTTCGAGCACACCGGATGAATTGCGCACGATCATCTCTGGCGAGATCGCGTTATGGGCCAAGGTGATCCGCGATTCCGGCGCGAAGGTCGAATGAGGGGCCGCGCATGGCGGGCGGTCGCACAGGCGCGGCAAACGGCTGCGCCCGGTGCCACGCGCGGGCCTGG
Organism: Burkholderiales bacterium; assembly: GCA_014379045.1. GTDB lineage: Bacteria > Pseudomonadota > Gammaproteobacteria > Burkholderiales > CAIKXV01 > CAIKXV01. The sequence continues at coordinate 2,171 of JACMMK010000045.1, read as the reverse complement.
ATACCCTTCGATGTGCGCCGCGCCGGATGCCAGATCGAGGCCGCGCCGATGATCCGCGTCGATGCTTGAACAGGCGCTCGCCGCAGCCGCCGCTGTCGATGAGGCGAGGTTGTGGCGTCGCCTCGAAGCCATGGCGCGAATCGGTGCCATTCCCGGCAATGGAGTGAATCGCGCCGCGCTGTCGGCGGAAGATGTCGAGGCGCGCGCGCTGCTGCTGTCCTGGGCCGACGCACGCGGCTACGCGCTGGGTGTCGATGCGATCGGCAACCTGTTCCTGCGGCGCGCCGGCACCGAGCCTGCCGCGCCGCCGGTGTTGACCGGCAGCCACATGGACAGCCAGCCGAAGGGCGGGCGCTTCGACGGCATCTACGGTGTGCTCGCCGGGTTCGAGGCGCTCGAGGCGATGGACGCGGCCGGTGTGCGCACCCGGCGCCCGATCGAGGTAGTCGCGTGGACGAACGAGGAAGGCGGACGCTTTCCTCCGTGCACGATGGGTTCGATGGTGTTCGCAGGCGCCCGACCGCTGGCAGACTTCGTCGACGTGCGCGACAACGCCGGCACCCGGCTCGGCGACGCGCTCGCGCATACGTTGACGCAGACCAGGGTCTCGGCGCCCGCGGCCGAGCAGCGCGAGTTCCGCACACCGGTCGCCGCGTATGTCGAAGTGCATATCGAGCAGGGGCCGTTGCTCGAAGCCAATGCGCGCACCATCGGTATCGTCACCGGCATCCAGGGCATGCGCTGGTTCGATGTCGCGGTCGCCGGCGAGAGCGCGCATGCCGGCACGGCCCCGGTGTCGCTGCGACGCGACGCGCTGCGCGAAGCCGTGGCGATGATCGCTGCGCTGGGCGAATTGACCGCCGACCCGACCGATGTCACGCGCTTCACCGTCGGGCGCCTGCTCGTGACGCCCAATTCCCCCAACACGGTGCCGAGCCATGTGCTGTTCTCGGTCGACATCCGCCATCCCGATCCGGCGACGATCGCGCGTCTGGGCGATGCGGTCGAGGCGACGTGTCGAAGCCAGGCGCGCGCTTGCACGGTGACGGTGACGCCGACGCTGCACGATGCGCCGACCGCGTTCGACGCCAGTATCGCGGGGCTGATCGAGGCGGCTTCGGCCGCCCTCGACCTGCCTGCGATGCGCCTGCCGTCCGGGGCGAGCCATGATGCGATGTATCTGAACCGCGTGTGTCCGACCGGCATGATCTTCGTGCCGTGCGAGCGCGGCGTCAGCCATAACGAGGCCGAGAACGCCACGCCGTCGGACCTCGCTGCCGGCACGCGCGTGCTCGCCGCCGCGTTGGTCGAACTCGCGAATCGATGAATTCCGGCGGAGCTAACCGGTCGTCGTCGGCATCGATATGGCTGGCACGTGCACCGATCCTGGTCTGAGCGACGGCCGACGGCACGCTGCCGTCGCCGACGATCTGCGCAAGGGCAGGGCGGGCGATAGACCCGAGGGGTCGGGATTACTGCCTGAGGCGCCGCAGGCGACCGTGCTACGATCCGGGCCGTTCATCTGCTGCATTGCGCAATGCCCTTCTCGCCCCTCACCGCCATTTCGCCGCTCGACGGCCGTTATGCGTCGAAACTCGACGCGCTGCAGCCGCATTTTTCCGAGTACGCGCTGATCCGAAACCGCGTTCTCGTCGAGATCGAATGGTTGAAGGCGCTCGCCGCCGAGCCGCATTTTGCCGAGATACCCTCGTTCTCGGTCGAGGCGGTCGCGGCACTCGACGCTGCCGCCCGCGACTTCTCGGTCGACGACGCACAGGCGGTGAAAACCATCGAGGCGCGCACCAACCATGACGTGAAGGCGGTCGAGTACTGGCTGCGTGACCGTTTCGTCGGCAACGCCGAGGTCAGCGGTGCCGCCGAATTCATCCATTTCGCGTGTACGTCCGAGGACATCAACAACCTTTCGTACGCATTGATGGTGCGTGGCGCGCGCGAAGACGTGATGCTGCCGATGCTGAACCAGCTCGTCTGCCGGCTGCGCGACCTCGCGCACGAGCATGCGGACCTCGCGATGCTCTCGCGCACGCATGGCCAGACCGCCTCGCCGACGACGCTCGGCAAGGAGATCGCGAACTTCGCGGCCCGCCTCGTCCGCCAGCGACAGCAGTTCGCCGGCGTCGAGCTGCTCGGCAAGATCAACGGCGCGGTCG
>JACMMK010000401.1 GCA_014379045.1 Burkholderiales bacterium | reverse complement strand
GTCTCCTGCCCGAACATCACGTGCACCAGCTTGAAACGGCGGCCGATGATGAAGGCGCGTCGAAAATGCGACTTGATCTGCTCGGGCGTGGCGTCGGTGGCGATGTCGAAGTCCTTCGGCGCGAGGTTGAGCAGCAGGTCGCGGACGGCACCGCCGACGATGTACGCGCGATGCCCGGCCTTCTGCAGCGTCTCGCACACGCGCAGCGCGGAACGAGACACGAGCTCGCGGTTGATGCCGTGTTCACCTGCAGAAATCCGCTTGGGCTCACGCCCGGCGCGCTTCGGCTTGCGCTTGAAAAGCGTCTGAACCCTCGCGATGACCCGGTGGATCATGTGGCCGGCGCCAATGATGGCGCGAACAGCTCGAGCATTTGCCAGCCACGCTCGCGGGCGATCACTCGCAGGCGCGCGTCGGCGTTGGTCGCGATCGGCGTCGTAGCGCGCTCGAGTAATGGCAAATCATTGATCGAATCGCCGTAGCAGATCGTCGTCGTGTCTTCCCAGTCGCGGCCGCGTGCGGCAAGCCACTCGCCCACCTTGCGCACCTTGCCCTCCTGGTAGGTATGGGTTCCGACATAGCCTCCGGTGAATCGCTTGCCGTTGGCACCATCAGCCGCGACTTCGGGCTCGACTGCAAGCACATGCTCGATGCCGAATTCACGCGCAATCGGGGTCACGACGTAGGCATTGGTGCCGGTGACGAGCGCTAGTTCGTCGCCGAGCATGCGATGCGAGTCCACCAATTCCAGAGCTTCGCGCCGGATATGCGGGCGCACGTGCTCGTCCATGAACTGGCGGTGCCACGTATCGAGCGTCGCGCGCGGGAACAGCGACAGCAACTCCATTTGAAATGCGACGTAGCCCTCGATGTCGAAGGTGCCGGCGTGATAGGTGCGCGAAAACTCGCGGATGCGTGCACCGTACGTGATGGAGTCGAGCCCGCCCTTGTCGACGACGAAATGCGACCAGGTGTCTGCACTGTCGATCGGCAGCAACGTGTGGTCGAGGTCGAACAAGGCTAGGCGCATCGGCGGAGCGACATTAAATGGAACCCGCGAATCTTACGGCGCGCCGTCACGGCCGCCATGCTGCGCCCATTGTCTGGCCAGCGGCACCGTCACCGTCCGTTTCTGGGACAACGCATGGGCATCGAGCGCATCGACGATCGCGACCAGCGTGCGCATGTCGCGCGGCATATGCGCCAGCAGGTAGTCGACCACGTCGGGCGGTAGCGCCAACCCCCGGGTCGCGGCGTGTGCGGTCAGGGCCTGCGCTTTTTCGACGTCGCTGAGCGCATGAACCTGATACACCAGCCCCCAGGCAAGGCGGGTCCGCACGTCGTCCCGCAGGGGCAGATGCATCGGCGCCGCGTTGCCGGCACCGATGAAGCGCGCACTGTCGGTGCCGCGAATGTCGTTCAGCAGCACGAACAGTTTCTGCTGGTCCGGTTCCGCACAGCGTTCTATGTCGTCGATCAGGTACAGATGCGTGCGCGGATCGAATGCCGGCAACTTGGCGACCGTGCTCAATCCCAGCGCCTGCAGCAGGTGCGTTCGCCCCGAGCCGTCATCGCCCCATAGATAAATGAACCGCTCGCCGCTACCCGCGGCGACTGCGCGCAACGCTGCGATGACTTCCGCGTTTCTGCCGACGACAAAGTTGT
>JACMMK010000400.1 GCA_014379045.1 Burkholderiales bacterium | reverse complement strand
GGCGTCGGCGTGATCGTGCTGCTCGCGCGCGCGCGTCGGCATCCGTTCGCGCAGGTCGCGCGCAGTCTCTTCGCGCGCTCGGGCCACGACGACGACCCGGGCCACGGCATCCATTGGCGCGCGTTCATCGTGACCGCTGCGGTGCTGCTGTTGCTGATCGGACCGGTCATCGCGCTGTCGTCGCACTACCACGTCCTGGGTACGTCGAAAGTGGGTCAGAGCGTGCTCTACCTGTCGCTGAAGAGCATCCGCACCAGTCTGGTCATCGGCACGCTGACGACGCTGGTGCTGATGCCGTTCGCGGTGCTGCTCGGGATCACCGCGGGCTACTTCAAGGGCTGGGCCGACGATCTGATCCAGTACGTCTACACGACGATCGAATCGATCCCCTCGGTGCTGCTGATCGCCGCCGGGGTGCTGCTGATCCAGGTCTTCATGGAGACCCGGCCGCAGCTGTTCGAGACCGCGGCCCAGCGCGCGGACTTCCGGCTGCTGATGCTGTGCGTGATTCTCGCGCTCGCGAACTGGACCGGACTGTGCCGGCTGTTGCGCGGCGAAGCACTGAAACTGCGTGAACTCGAATATGTGCAGGCGGCACACGCGTTCGGCGTGTCGCACTGGCGCGTGATCACGCGCCATCTCGCGCCGAACATGCTGCATATCGTGCTGATCTCGGCGGTGATGGGGTTCTCGGGGCTGGTGCTCGCCGAGGCGGTGCTGTCGTACGTCGGCGTCGGCGTCGACCCGAGCATGATCAGCTTCGGCACGATGATCAACGATGCGCGACTCGAGATGGCGCGCGAGCCGATGGTCTGGTGGTCGCTCGCGGCCGCGTTCGGCTTCATGCTCGCGCTGGTGCTGGCGGCGAACCTGTTCGCCGACGCGGTGCGCGATGCCTTCGACCCGCGCGGTGTCGTGCGCCGGGTGGGCTTTCGCGTCGGACCGGGTGTGGCGAGCGCACCGGCGCTCGGCCGAACCGGCGCAGCGGGGACATGAACGCCGCGCGCGACGTAGTCGCCACGCCGCCGCTGCTCGCGATTGACGGGCTGCGCACCTGGATCGATGCGGGGGACACGGTCGTGCGCGCGGTCGATGCGGTGACGCTCACGCTCGAGCGCGGCGAGACGCTCGCGCTGCTCGGCGAGTCGGGCTGCGGCAAGTCGATGACGGCGTTGTCGATCGCCCGACTGCTACCGGAGGCGGCGGAGATCGTGGCGGGCGAGGTGCGCCTGGACGGGGACGATCTGCTCGACCTGCCCGAGACCAAAATGCGCACGGTGCGCGGCCCGCGCATCGGGATGATCTTTCAGGAACCGATGCTCTCGCTCAACCCGGTGATGCGGATCGGCGCACAGGTCGAGGAATCGCTGCGTCGGCACCGGGGCTGGGACCGTGCCGGGGCCCGCTCGCGCGCGCTCGAACTGTTCCAGGCGGTCGGCATTCCCGATGCCGCACGCCGCCTCGACGACTATCCGTTCCAGTTCTCCGGCGGTCAGCGTCAGCGCGTGATGATCGCACTCGCGCTGGCGTGCGAGCCCGATCTGCTGATCGCCGACGAACCGACGACGGCGCTCGATGTGACGATCCAGGCGCAGGTGCTGGCACTGCTGCGCGAGTTGCAGCGCGCGCGCGGCATGGCGATGCTGCTGATCACCCATGACCTCGGCGTGGTCGCGGAAACCGCGCAGCGCGTGGCGGTGATGTACGCCGGCGAGATCGTCGAGATCGCCGAGGTGAGCCGTTTCCTGCGCAGGCCTGCCCACCCGTACTCGCGCAAGCTGTTCGATTCGTTACCCGAGCGCGGCGGGCGGGGGCGTGCGCTTGCAGTGATCCGCGGCAGCGTGCCGGCGCTGAGTGTGCCGTTCCCCGGCTGCCGTTTCGTCGAGCGCTGCGATCATGCGTTCGCGCGCTGTCGGGACGAGGCGCCTGCGCTGCTGCCGCTGGACGCCGGACAGTCGGTGCGCTGTCATCTCTACTCGAGCCCCGCCGACCCCGGGGCAATGGCCG
>JACMMK010000399.1 GCA_014379045.1 Burkholderiales bacterium | reverse complement strand
TCGGGGAGGGCGCTCGCGCCGGGAATCGCGTTGGTCGCGCCGCGACTGCGATCAGCCGCCAGAGCGCCGTCGAGGCGCGGCCCGAGCCCGGGCAATTCCGGGGCGAGCAACGACGCGATCGAGATGGCGCCGATGCGCTCAGGACCGAATCCTCCGGTCGAGACCAGAACCCCCGACATCCGTTCGACCGGCGTCGTCGGCTGCCCATGCAGCGGCACCTCGATGCGCACGCCGTCGCGAAAACGGGTGACGATCTGGGGCTTCGCATGCACCACCTGACCTTCGAAGCCGTTGTAGAAGTAAAGCTCGCCCTCGGGTAGAGACGCGCCGGCCGGGGCTTGGAGCGAGATGCGCAACTGACCATCGGCCACGTTGGCCGAGGCAGTCCAGCCGGGCAACGCTTTCGGCAGCGCATTGCGCGCCGCCGTGAATACTGCCTGCCAGCGCGGGTCGGCCGAGGTTGCCTGCGGTGCCGTCGGCAACTCGAACCCTACGGGTGCGGTCTCGGGAATACAGACCTCCCTGCACACCAGCCATTCGGCTTGCGCTGCGACCCGCAACACGGGCTCGGCGAATCCGGACGGCACATTGATCCGGACCGGCAGCAAAACTTCCTGCTCGTAACCGTAGTTCATCAGCGGCCCTACCGGCAGCCGCTTGGGCACCGGCCACTGCGGCGGGTCCGCACTCACGCCCTGCGGCAGCCGCCATTCGAGATGTGTGGGCAGACCCGAATCCCCGGGGTTCGACCAGTACGTATGCCACCCGGGCGCGAGCCGCATCCGCAGCACTGCTGAGAACGGCTCGCCCGGGCGCACCGTCGTGACTTCCGGAATCAGATCCACGCGCACGCGGTTCTGCGCGCCACTGCTCGACCCGATCGGAAATGGCGCCTGGGCCCAGGACGCGCCCGCGCAGACGAGCAGGAGGGTCGCGACGCAACGCCCGACCCAGTGGCTGCATCTGCAGCGGAAAGGCGACGTGCGAGTCATGGCTTCGGAAATTGCCTCGTGAGCGATATCTGCAAGTGCAGGGGCATCAACATGGGCGCGGACACATCGTGTGCGAAGTACGACGTCCACCTTTGTCGGCCCATCGTACGAATAACGGCATGACTGCCGAACACTTTACGCGCGGCAACACCGACCGGATTCAGCGCGTCGGCGGTCGACGCCTGCGCGGAATTGTTGCATCGGGAAGAATACCGGACGACGGACGCATCGGGCCGGCAGTTCGGGCTGTCGGCCGGATTCGACGATGCGCGGGCGAAACAGTGCGGGCGCCGTCGCGCGCTGACTCAGTTCAGCAGGAACGCCGGAGGTACGTTCTCGATCACCAGGCGACGATACGCCATCTGCGCGTCGGCGATGTCGAGCGAGATCAGGTTGCGCGCGTCGGTGACGATGCTGCCGCGCCGGAAGGTTTCGGAGTCGAGCTTGTTCGGACGGTCGAGCATCTGGTAGAGCGACTTCGCATGACGCGCCGGCGCCTCTTTCAGCATCACCGGACCCGGCGGCGTCAGAAATGCCGCACTCGCGACGACGAAACTGTTCAGATGCCGCGATCCGGCAGGGTCGGCCCGGTACACGACGATCTCGTTCAGTTCGGCATGCAACGTCACCAGGAAATGTGCATACACCGACGGCCGATCGAGATCGACGAAGGTGTTGAACACCGCCACGCCATCGGGCTTCAGGCAGCCGCGCAGATCGCGAAAGAAATCCCGGGTGATCAGATACTCGGGCGTTCCATCGCCATGGAACAGATCGACGACGATTGCGTCGTAGGTCGAGTTGCAGCCCCGAAGATAGGTGCGCGCGTCGGCCTCGATCGAGCGGACCCGCTTCGTGTCGAAACCGAAATGCGTCGCGGCGACACGGAACGACGCTGGGTCGATCTCGACCGCCGTGACCTCGAGACCGCGCCGCGCCAACGACATCGGCACGACCCCGGCGCCGAGCCCGAGCACGAGTGCCTGCGACGCATCGGGTCGATACGCCTGGACGAGTCCTTCGAGCGCGTAGGTAAAGAACGACTGCGACCGGTTGCCCGAATCGAGCGTGTTCTGCACCAGTCCGTCCTGGAAGTAAAGGCGGGTCTGCTCGCTCGGCTGCGCGCCCGCGGGACCCGCGAGGATCTTCACGGTGCCGAACAGCGAACCGTATTCGGCGAGCTTCTGCCACTCGATGCCGGCGTAGCGCGCGGGCCACATCCGGTCGAGGTAGCGGTCCGATCCGACCAGCAACGTCCCCGATGCCACGGTGGCGATCGCCGCGAGCGCGAGCAGGCGAGTGCGATGATGTAGCGGCACCGGCGGGCGTGCAGCCCCCGCCAGCGACAACAACGACAAGACGACGGCCACGGTGAGCACGGCGCGATAATTCGACACATGAGGCATCAGCAGGAACGCGGTGACGATGACCCCGGCAACCGAACCGACGGTGCTGACGAAGAACACGCGTCCCGAGCCGGCGTCGAGGCGCTCGGTGCGTGTGGGGCCGGCCAGCGTCGACTGCGACATGATCGCCACCAGCAGCGGGTTCATCGCCGAGGTGGTGAGCAGCGGCAGGAACAGCAGTATCAGGCAGGCGACGAACGCGCCGATCACGAGGTCGAAATTCGCGAGCGCGCGAAACGCGTACGGGTAGACCAGGCACGCGCCGACGATCGCCAACGCGGCCCAGGCCGGTTGCGACAGATACCATTGCGCAAGCCGCTCGAGTGAGGGCTTGCGCTGCGCGTGGGTGAGCCGGCCTCCGGCCCAGTAGCCGGCCGCCAGCGCGATCAGCGTGATCGAGAGAATGCCGGTCCAGATGTAGATGCTGACGCCGAAATACGGCGTCATGATCCGGGATGCGAGGAGTTCGAGCGCGAGGATCGCGCCGCCGGTCGTGAAGATGATCGCGTAGAGCAGGAACATGGTCGGGATTGCGCGTCGCGCTCGGACGTCGGAACGCCTGCTCGGTACGCTGGATGGGTCGGTACGGCGATACCGTACAACGGTACCGGTACGTGGAAAACGTCGGGCCGGGAGCCGTGTGCGCCCGGGGCGGCCGCAGTCCGCAAAACGGTTCTGACGGCGGCGGATTGTACGACTGCCGTCCACGCACCGATAGGAGAAAGTCGCATTTGCTAGACTCGGCAACGAGTTATCCAGGCGAGCGGTCGGCAAATGGCCGCATGCCAATGCCTACGGGACTGTCCTGATGAAACCGATCATTGCTTCGTACCGGTTGACGCGGTCGGTTGCGCGCCGGGTTGCGCTGGCGACTCTCGCCGCATCGGCCATCGCATGGCTCGCCCCGAGCGCCGCGAGCGCGCAGAGCGTCCCTGCGGTCACCGCGGTGAAGGGTGCTGAATCGTCCGCGGTCGTCGACGAAGATACCGACACCCCGTATGTGCCGACGCCGGCCGAGGTGGTCGAGCGCATGCTGCAGCTCGCCGGTGTCGGCGCCAAGGACTACCTGATCGACATCGGCTCCGGTGACGGACGGATCGTCCTCACCGCGGTGGCAAAATTCGGCGCACGCGGTCACGGTATCGAGATCGACCCGCGCTTGATCAAGCGCAGTCAGGACGCCGCGCGCAAGATGGGCATCGCCGATCGCGCACAGTTCCTGACCCAGGATCTGTTCGATTCGGATTTCTCCAAGGCGACCGTGATCAGCGTCTATCTTCTGCCGAAAGTGATGCAACTGCTGACGCCCAAGCTCGCGGCCCTCGCGCCGGGCACGCGCATCGTGTCGCACGACTACGCGATGCTCGCCGACTGGGGCCCCGATCTCGCGCTGCGGATGTACGTGCCGAACAAGCCGGTCGGACGCGACAAGCACAGCACGTTGATGCTCTGGACCGTGCCCGCGCCCGTCGCCGGGCGCTGGAATTTCCAGTTGCCCAAGGCGCAGGGTGGTGGTCGGGTCGAGCTCGCGATCGCGCAGGCCTACCAGGTGCTCAGTGGCAAGGCGACGATCGACGGCCAGCCCGTGGACGTGACCGGTCTGCGCATCGACGGCGAGCGGATGCGCTTTACGCTCGAGCCGCCGGGCAAGGACGCGCGTTTACGCCATGAGTTTGACGGTCTGGTCAGCGGTGAACGCGTGTCGGGTAGCGCAGTGTTCGACGGCCAGCCGCCGACCGCAGCTTCGAGATGGGAAGCCCAGCGGTTGCGCTAGACACGATCACCCCGGCATAGACACGTTCACCCCGGCAACATGCGCGCGGCTGGCGTGTTGATCTTCGGTTCGCCGTTCACCCACCACGCCTCCGCGCCTCATGGTCGATTCCAAACTGCCCGATATCGCGGGTGGCGCCGTCGCTTCCACTCCGGCGCCTCGGTTCGCCGAGTCGACCGTCCAGGTCGACACGGCGAGGGTGCGCGTGACCGAGTGGAGATTCGCGCCCGGTGCGCAGACCGGTCATCACGTGCATGCGCACGACTACGTCGTGGTACCACTTACCTCCGGGCGCCTGCGGCTCGAAGAGCCCGAGGGCGTGCGTGAGGTCGATCTGCAAGCCGGGTCGTCGTATGCGCGCGAGGCGGGGGTCGCACACAACGTGATCAACGCGAACGACTACCCGTTTCGTTTCATCGAGGTCGAGTTGCGCTAGCGCATTTCGGCCGGCGTCCGACCCACGCGTCACCGCGCGCAGGAGGCAGTGCGCGGCGCAACCGGGACGCGCATGACGCGGTCGTGCGCGGGCGCCGTGTTAGACTTCCCGCCTCGATGAGCGTCGCTTCTTCCCCCTGTCACCGCCACGGCGCATGGCCCTGAATCGCCGCCGCGCGCTGCTCGCTGCACTGCCCGGTTTCGCTGGCAGTCTCGCGTTGCCGATGTTAGGTCACGCGCAGGCACCGTTGAAGCTCGACGTGCCGTTCGCGCCGACGAATTTCACGTTGATCGACACGATGCTGCGCATCGCCAACGTGACCGCGAAGGACTATGTGATCGACCTCGGGTCGGGTGACGGGCGCATCAACATCGCCGCCGCCCGTGACTGGGGCGCAGCGGGCATCGGCTACGAACTCGATCCGGCGCTGGTCGCCGACAGCATCGCTCTCGCGAAGGTCGCACGCGTCTCCGACCGCGTGCAGTTCACCGAACAGAACCTGTTCGATTCGGACATCTCGAAGGCGACCGTGGTCACCCTCTACCTCGGCGTCAAGGTGAACCTGCGGGTGCGCCCGAAACTGCTGGCCGAACTTCGGCCGGGAACGCGGGTCGTGTCGCACGATTTCGATCTGGGCGAGTGGAAGCCCGACCTGCACATCCGGCTGCGCGAGTACGGCAGCAATGTGTTCTTCTGGTGGGTGCCGGCGCGCGTCGCGGGCACCTGGGTCACCCGTGCGGAAACCCCCGATGCCGGCGTGCGCACCTACGAAGTCGTGCTGCGGCAACAGTTCCAGGCGCTCGATGCCGAGGTCCGTGCCGAAGGGGCCCGCGTCGGCCTGCGCGACATCCGCCTCGCCGGCGATGGTCTGACCTTCATCATGATGGAGGAGGTGAAGAAGCAGTTCACGTTCCGCCGTTTCTTCGGCCGCATCGCGCGCGACGGCAACACGATCGACGGCTATTTCCGCACCGAGACCGAAGGCATGCGCAACGAGACGCCATTCAGGATGACGCGCACCGCGGTGGCCGATCCCGGTCCGCCCGGCGCGTGGACCTACGTGCGCGGCAGTTGAACATGCCTGGCAGGCGACGATGAACCCGGCACGCAGACGATCGTTGGCAATGCTCGCGCGACTCGCGGCGGCCTCGGGATGGCTGGGCGTTCACGCGGCCGCGCTGCGCGCGCAATCGATGAAGCCGCTCGAGCGCACCGGTGGTCCGTACGTCCCCACGCCGTGGTCGGTGGTCGACCAGATGATCCGGATGGCGGAGATCGGTCCGAAGGATCTGGTGATGGACCTCGGTTCAGGCGACGGACGCCTGGTGATCGCGGCGGCGCAGCGGCACGGTGCACGCGGATACGGGGTCGACATCGACCCTGAACTGATCAAGCTGGCCACCGCGAACGCGCAAAAGGAAGGGGTGGCGCCGCGGGTACGGTTCGAACAGCGCGACATCTTCGATACCGACGTGCGTGAGGCGACCGTGCTGACGCTCTACCTGCTGCCCGCGATGATGACGCGCCTGCGCCCGAAAATGATGTCCGAGCTGCGCGCGGGTTCGCGCATCGTCGCACACGACTACCCGTTCGACGAGTGGCGCCCCGACAGCCAGATCACCTTCGACGTGCCCGAGAAGGTCGCGATCACCGGTATCGCCGCGTCGACCGTCTATCTGTGGATCGTTCCCGCGCGCCTCGAAGGGCGATGGCAGATAAGCGCACCGGTCGCGTCGGGGTTCGATCGCGCCGAAGTGATGTTGCGCCAGACGTTCCAGGACCTCACCGGAACGCTGGTCGTAGACAAGCGCGCGGCGCAGCGACTCGACGCGACCTCGCTGCGCGGCCAGGACTTCCGCTTCGCCGTGCCGGTCGAAGGCCGCGCAGGCAGGTCGGGACGCGCGATATTCCGCGGCCGTATCGAAGGCGGGCGCATCGAAGGAACGATCGAATCGACGCTCGCCGGCGATGTGCGCTTTCGTGCATCCCCGCTACTCTGAACGTGAAGGTGAACTGATGAACGACCCTGGATCGAAAGCGGCCCGCGCGGGCGCCGAGCAATGCACGCCATCGAGTCGCCGTCCTGCATCGCGTCCCTGCGGTGCTACGCGCAGGGCGTTCCTCGTCGGTGCGGTCGCGGGTGTCTCGTCGCTCGCCGTGCCGAGCCTCGGGCGCGCGCAGTTCGGTGTGGGCGATGTCGTCTACGTGCCCACGCCGCAGGTCGTGGTCAACCGGATGATGACGATGGCCAAGGTCAGTGCCGCCGACTTCGTCATCGATCTCGGGTCCGGCGATGGGCGTCAGCTGATCACTGCCGTGTCGAAGTTCGGCGCCAAGGGCGGGCGCGGGTTCGATCTCGACGAAGAACTGCTGAAACTTGCCAACGCCAATGCGAAGAAGGAGGGCGTGTCCGACCGGGTGCAGTTCGTCCGTCGCAACATGTTCGAGACCGATGTCAGCGGCGCCAGCGTGATCACCCTCTATCTGTTGCCGGAACTGAACCTGAAGCTGCGTCCGAAACTGTTTGCCGAGCTGCGTCCGGGTTCGCGCATCGTGTCGCACGACTACAGCATGGGCGACTGGCAGGCCGAAGAGACCGTGACGATGCAGGTGCCCGAGAAACAGGTCGGCACGCCCGGCATCAGCTATGTGTACCTGTGGATCGTGCCCGCGAACGCATCGGGCACCTGGCAGTGGAAGCTGCCCAACGGCCAGACGCTCGACGCGACGGTGCGCCAGACTTTCCAGAACGTCGACGTCCGTGGCACGCTGGTCGGCGCCAAGCCGATCAACGTGACGCTGGCGACATTGCGAGGCGAGGATATCCGCATCAGCGCGCTCGTGGAGGTCGGTGCGCGCACGTTGCGCCACGACTTCGTCGGCCGCGTACGCGGCGATGCGATCGAAGGCACGGTCCGGGTGTACGACAAGACCGAGAGTTCGACGCCCTGGTCGGCGCTGCGCACCGGCGGGCGCGCAGCGTCGCTCGAACCGCAGGCGCCGCCGCGTTGAGCGCGAGTCGGCTGCGCAGGCGCTCGTTCATCGCCGGCGTTGCGGGTTCGGTCATCGTGTCGATGCGCCCGGGGTTGCTGCGCGCGCAGGACGACAAGCCGTTCTCGCCGTACATCACCTCGCCGGAAGTCACGGTGCTGCGCATGTTGACGCTCGCGCGCGTCGGCGCACAGGATCATGTCATCGATCTCGGGTCGGGCGATGGCCGTATTCCGATCACTGCGGCAACGAAGTTCGGGGCGAGCGGCGCGGGGGTCGATCTGGATGCGCGCCTGGTCGAACTCTCCAATCGCAATGCCCGCCAGGCGGGGGTCGCCGAGCGCGTACGTTTCGAGCGCGCCGACGTGTTCGTGACCGATGTGCGCAAGGCGACCGTGGTCACGCTGTATCTGCTGCCGCCGATCGTCCAGGGGTTGCGTGCAGGGCTGCTCCGGCAATTGCGCCCCGGCAGCCGCATCGTCAGTCACGACTTTCCGTTCGAAGGCTGGCAGGCAGACGCGAGCGAGACCTTCTTCGCGCCGGAGAAGAACAACGGGCGTGGCGGCGACAGCACGGTGTATCTGTACATCGTCCCGGCCGAAGTGCACGGACGTTGGCGCGTGACTCTTGCCGGTGACGCGCCCGAAGTGGCCGCGAGCGGTGCGCCGGAGCTGCGCCTGCTGCAATCGAACCAGTTCCTCGATGCCGAGCTCGCGTTCGGCGGGCGGCTGGTCGAGGCCCGCGATGCGCGCGTCGGTGGCGACCAGGTCCGCTTCACGGTGACGCTGCCGGAACGCGCGGGTGGAGCGCCGGTGCGTCCCTGGCAGTTCGAGGGCCGGGTCGACGGCGAATCGATGACGGGTCAGGCGCGCAACGACCGCGGCGGCGAGCTGCGTTGGCAGGCACGCAGAACCGCGGCACGGTGACGCATGTTTCGTCTGTTACCCGCGTCGCCCCAACGTCGATTCGGGGCCTGACTTTCTGCCCGGTTGCAGGCACACTGCGCACCGCCGAATCGCTGCCGGTCCCACCGAACCGCGCGCGGCACTTCCTGACTCGTGCCTGACTTCCTTGACGCCTTCTTCGAATTAGACGGGAACCCTTCACGAATGCTAGACGATCAAACGCGCCTGCCCGGTGCGTGCAGCGCGCGTGTGCGTGCGCCGTGCGCCGACGGGGAACGCTCCCGTAGCGGATATCTTTGGGCCTGTCTGCTCGCGCTCATCGGTTCGTTGCTCTGCACCGGAGTGGCCGTCGCGCAAGAGCGTTTCTCGCTCTACGTGCCCAGCCCACAGAGCGTCGCCGAGGCGATGGCGAAGATCGCCAACGTCGGCAAAGGCGATGTCGTCGTCGACCTGGGCTCCGGCGACGGTCGCATCGTGACCACCGCGGCCCGGCTCTACGGGGCGCGCGGATTCGGCGTCGACATCAGCCAGGAACTGGTCGATCTCGCCAACACGATCGCGAAGAAGGCCGGCGTGGGCGAGCGCGTGAGCTTCATGCATCAGAACGTGTTCGACACCGACCTGCGCACCGCGACGGTGGTCAACATGTATCTGTTTCCGGAACTGATGCGCCTGCTGCGTCCGAAGATACTCAATGAACTGAAGCCCGGCACGCGTGTCGTCAGTCATGATTTCAACTTCGGCGCGTGGGAGCCCGACGAGCAGATCACGTTCTTCGCACCCGACAAGTTCGGCGGCGCCGGTGCCGATGCGCGGATCCTTCTCTGGGTGGTCCCGGCGAGGATCGAAGGGTTCTGGAACTGGTCGCTTCCGGTCGGGGGCCAGGCGATGAATTACGCTGCGCTGATGGAACAGCGGTTCCAGGCAGGCGAAGGGGTCGTGCGTGTCGGGGGTCGACGCGGCACGTTCACCGAGCTGCGTCTGCGCGGCGACCAGCTCGCGTTCGCACTGCGCATGACGCTCGATCCGGGCGTGCTGGTGACGCACGAGTTTCGCGGCACGGTCAAGGGCGACGCGATCGACGGCACCGTGCGCGTCACCGCCGACGGCGGCAAGACGGTCGACCTGCCCTGGCGCGCGACGCGCGGTTCGGCCACGACGTTTTTCCAACCTACCGGCATCGCTGCGAAATAGCGCTGTCCGACGCGCGCGCGCACCTGGTGCGCGTCGATCGGCGCGATCGATCCGTTCCCCATCTGATCAGGAGTTTCCGTAATGCGATTCGAGTCTTTCCTGCGTAGCATTCCACTCGCCGTGCTCGGCATCGCCTGGGCCGCGAACGTGTCCGCGCAGGAGCGTTTTTCGCTGTTCGTCCCCAGTGCGCAGCCGACCGTCGAACGTCTGGTTAAGCTCGCGAAGATCCAGGACAACGATTTCGTCGTCGACTTGGGTTCGGGCGACGGGCGCATCGTGCTCACCGCCGCGCGCAGCAACCCGAAGGTGCGCGGGTGGGGCGTCGACATCAACGAGAACCTGGTGCGCCAGTCCAACGAAGAGGCGAAGAAGCAGGGCGTCGCCGACCGGGTGCAGTTCTATCACCGCAACGTGTTCGACGCGGATATCCGCGAGGTCACGGTGATCAACATGTGGCTGTTTCCGGAACTGATGCGGCTGCTGCGTCCGAAGATCCTCGCCGAAGCGCGTCCGGGTACGCGTGTATTGACGCATCTGTTCGACATGGGGTCGTGGCAGGCCGACGAATGGGACAAGGAAGGCGGATCGGGGGTCGGACTCTGGATCGTGCCGGCACGGGTCGAAGGCTACTGGACCTGGCAGACCGCGTTGAATGGCGCGAACTTCACCCATGACGCGATCATGGAGCAGCGCTTTCAGATGGTCGAGGGGATCACGCGCGCCGGCAACCGTCGCGGCGTGTTCCAGAACGTGCGCCTGCGTGGAGAAGATCTCGCGTTTTCGCTCGAGATGACGCTCGACGGGGTCGGGCTCACCCGGCACGAATTCGCCGGCAAGGTGAACGGGGACACGATCAAGGGCACGGTAAAGGTCGCGCTGCCCGACGGCAAGAATGTCGACCTGCCATGGGCGGCGCGACGCTCGACGAGCACCGCGCACTTCCGGCCCACCGGCGTCGAATCAAAGTAGCTGAGAAGGAACTCATATGATCAAAGGAATTGGTTGCATGCGAACGGCGGTACCGGCAGTCGGTGCGTTGTTGATCGTGTCCGGATCGCTGTTCTTGCCGGTATCGGTGCACGCGCAGGAGTACGCGACCCCCTACGGGCCGAGCAGCCAGGATGCAGTGAACCGGATGATCAAGCTCGCGGCGCTGCGCGATGGTGATGTCGTCGCCGATCTGGGCTCGGGCAACGGCCAGATCATCATCGCCGCCGCGCGCAGCAACCCGAAGGTGCGCGGATGGGGCGTCGATCTGCAGGATTGGCTGGTCAAGACCGCGACCGAAGAGGCCGCCAAGCAGGGGGTCGCCGACCGTGCGCAGTTCACGCAGCGCAATGCCTTCGATGTCGACCTGCGCGAGGTCAGCGTCGTCAACATGTGGCTGTTCGCGAATCTGACCCGGTTGCTGCGGCCGAAGATCCTCGCCGAAGCCCGACCGGGGACGCGCGTGATCGTCAACGGCCAGTTGATCGGTACCGACAACATCCTCGGCAACTGGCAGCCCGATTTCATCGATCGTGAGGGCACGAGCCCGATCATGTTGTGGATCGTTCCGGCGAAAGTCGAAGGCTTCTGGAGCTGGGAGCTGCCGTTGGCGGGAACCTCGCAGAGCTACGACCTGATCATGCAGCAGCAGTTCCAGGTCGCCGAAGGCTTCGCGCGCGTGGGTAACCGGCGCGAGACGATCACCGACGTGAAGCTGCGCGGCGACGAACTGTCGTTCCTGTTCGAGCTGACGCTCACCGGCGTCGGGCGCACGCGCCACGAGTTTGTCGGCAAGGTGAACGGCGACCAGATCAAGGGCACGGTCAAGGTCGCGATGCCCGACGGCAAGACCGCCGAGGTGCCCTGGAGCGCGAAGCGCACCGCGAGCAGCGGCTGGTTCCGGCCGACCGGAATCGACGTCAGATGAGTCGCCGGACGTCCGGGGCCGACGGCGTGCAAGCGCCGGCCTACGCCGCAACGCGCACCCCGTTTGCGCGCGGCGCCGTGCTTGCGGCAATGCTGTTCGCGTCCGCGCTGGCCTGCGCGCAGGAGCGCTTCTCGCTGTTCGTCGGCAGCCCGCAGTTCACGGTCGAGCGCATGGTGAAGGTCGCCGAGTTGCGCGACGGCGACGTGGTGGCCGATCTGGGTTCGGGCGACGGGCGCATCGTGCTGACTTCGCTGAAGTCGAACCCGAAGATTCGCGGATGGGGCGTCGACATCAATCCCGAGCTGGTCAGACAGGCAAACGAGAACGCGCAGCAGCAGGGCGTCGCGGACCGCGTCCAGTTCCATCACCGAAACGTGTTCGACGCCGATCTGCGCGACGTGACAGTGATCAACATGTGGCTGTTTCCCGAGTTGATGCGCCTGCTGCGCCCGAAGATACTGAACGAGGCGAGGCCCGGCACACGCGTCGTCTCGAACGGCTTCGACATGGGCCACTGGTACCCCGACGCTGTCGACAGCGACGGGGGTCGCGTCCTGGTGTGGATCGTGCCCGCCAAGGTAGACGGCTTCTGGAACTGGTCGCTGCCGGTGGCCGGCGTAGCGCAGCGCTTCGAAGCGATCATCGAACAGCGCTTCCAGGCGGCCGAGGGGATTGCCCGCGTGGGGAATCGTCGCGGCGTATTCTCCGAAGTCGTGCTGCGCGGGGAAGATCTGTCGTTTGCAATCGAGATCACGCTCGAGCCGGGCGGTTTGACCCGCCACCAGTTCACCGGCAAGGTTCGCGGCGATCGCATCGAAGGGACCGTACGCATGACATTCCGGGACGACCCCGATTACAAGACCGTGGCGCTGCCGTGGACCGCAGAACGGGCTGGCACGACCGCCTATTTCCGTCCCACAGGCGTGGCGACTCGATGAGCACGCAAGCCCCGCGGCGAGGGCCCCGTCACCTCACCGTGCTCGCCGGTGTCGTGCTCGCGGTCGGGCTGCACGCGTCACCGGCGCCGGCACAAACGAAAGCGAAAGCGGACGAGGAACGGATCGTTCGCCACGACTCTTCGCCGTACGTGCCGACGCCGCAGCGGGTGGTCGACGAGATGTTGCGCATGGGTCGCGTCGGGGCCAAGGATTTCGTGATCGATCTGGGTTCCGGCGACGGACGCATCGTCATCACGGCGGCGCAGAAACTCGGCGCGCGCGGGTTCGGGGTCGACCTCGACCCGGAACTCGTGCGCTACGCCAACGCTGCGGCGAAACAGGCGGGCGTGACCGAGCGCGCGCAGTTCTTCCAGCGCGACATCTTTCAGACCGAGCTTGCGCAGGCCGACGTGGTGACGATGTATCTGCTGCCCGAAGTGAACATGCTCGCCCGCCCGAAACTTCTTGCCGAGCTGCGCCCGGGCACCCGT
Organism: Burkholderiales bacterium; assembly: GCA_014379045.1. Classification (GTDB taxonomy): domain Bacteria; phylum Pseudomonadota; class Gammaproteobacteria; order Burkholderiales; family CAIKXV01; genus CAIKXV01. Next base: position 3,051 of record JACMMK010000399.1, on the reverse strand, counting down.
GTCGTGACCCATGACTATCATTTCGAGGACTGGTTACCCGACGACCGGATCACGCTCGACGTACCGGAGAAAAAGGTCGGCACGCCCGGGCTTGCCTATATCTACGTGTGGATCGTGCCCGGTCAGGGCGCCGGGCGCTGGCAGGGGCGGATGCCGGTGGGCGGGCAGATGCTGCCGGTCGATTTCGAACTCGAGCAGCGGTTCCAGATCCTCACCGGCAAGGCGAACGTCGGCGGGCGGTTTGCCACGATCGTGTTCGGCGAGATGGTCGGCAACGAGATGCGGCTCGTCCTCACGGTCGAGGTGAACGGCCGCTCGATGCGCCACGAACTGCGCGCGCCGATCCGCGGCGACGAGGGCAGCGGAACGGTCGCGGTTGGCGCGGACACGGTGGTGCAGCGTGAGCCGTTGACGATTACGCGAACCGCGCGACGCGCGGCATACTTCGGAGACAGCAGCCGGTCGAGGTGACCGGTCGAGTGCGCTAAGCCGGCTGTCGACTCGCAAGCTTTCACCACGGCTTTGCCGCTTCGGTTTCAAACCAGGAGGAGCTGCAGATGAAGATTCCGATGCATCGGCGTGTGGACGGCTTCGCCGGCGCAAGCGTGTCTGCGCGCACGTGGCTGCTGGCCGTGCTCGCAGTGACCGGCGCCCCGACCCTCGCATTCGCGCAGGCGTACCCGGTGAAACCGATCCGGATGATCATCCCGTTTCCGCCGGGCGGTAACACCGACATCATCGCGCGCGGCCTGGGCAACCGGATGCAGGACGTCCTCGGGCAGCAGTTCATCATCGAGAATCGCGGTGGGGCCGGCAGCACCATCGGTACCGAGGTGCTTGCACGCGCGCCGGCCGACGGCTACTCGGTCGGGTTCGTATCGTCGGCGCATGTGTTCAACGCGGCGATCCTGCCGAAGCTGCCGTACGACAGCATCAAGGATTTCACCGCGATCGGCATCGCCGCCGATGTGCCGACGTTGATCGTCGCGCATCCGTCGCTGCCGGTGAAGTCGATCAAGGATCTCGTCGCGCTCGCGAAGAAGAACCCGAACAAGTTGAACTACGCGTCGTCCGGCGCCGGCACCGTCGGGCATCTGGCCACCGCGCTGTTGAGTTCGCAGGCCGGCGTCGATCTGATCCACGTGCCGTACAAGGGCTCGGGACAGGCGATCACCGATGCGGTCGGCGGCTACGTGATGCTGATGGCGGCGTCGATGCCGGTGTTCGTGTCGCATATCCAGGCAGGCAAGCTGCGGCCGCTCGGCGTGACCAGCGCGAAACGCTCGCCGGCGCTGCCCGACGTGCCGACGATCGCGGAGCAGGGCTTTCCCAACTACGAGGTGTCGTCGGCATTCGGCATGCTCGGGCCAGCGAATCTTTCGCCCGCGGTCGTGAAGACGGTGAACGGCGCGTTGCTGAAGGCGTTGCAGGACCCGACGGTGCGTGAACGTCTGTCGAGCCAGGGTGCCGAGCCGGTGGGGTCGACGCCTGAAGCCCACGACCAGCATATCCGCAGCGAGATCGCGCGCTGGCAGAAGATCGTCAAGCAGGTCGGCATCAAGGCCGATTCTCTTTGATGAAGCGCGCCGTGGCGTCGGGGCCACGGCGCAGCCGACGATGTCGCTGATCGCCTGTTACAACGTCGTCGTGGTCCTCAAGGCCGTCATGGAAGTGGCCGGGCTGGCGCTGTTCGGCCAGGGCGTGCTCGCGCTGATGGCCGGGCACACGCGCGACACCAACGTGTTCTATCGGGTGCTGGCCGTGATGACCGCGCCGGTGCGCGCCGTCACCCGCCGCCTCACGCCCCGATTCGTTCTCGATACCCACATCGGTCTGGCGGCATTTGCGCTGGTGGCGATGCTCTGGCTCGGGCTGTATGTGACGAAGGTCTATCTTGTTCTGCGCATCGCGAGCGCGTCTTTGCCTGCTTGACGCTGACCTGTACGCGCCCTGTCGGTTGAGAATTGCTGCAACGACCCCTTGGCAGAATCGTTCCGAGTAGGTAATCTGCCTGTCACACGGTGCGACATGCTCCGTCGAAGAGAGAGCTCGAAAGCTCCTTCAGAACCGGCTGCATGAGGCAGCGCAGTGCGATCGGTCAGGCCGCGACAATAACGACGGCCACCAAAGGGTGGGAGACAGTGATTGAGAAGGGGGCACCGCTCGGTCGATCAAGGCTCGGAGCGAGGCTCGACCCGGCCTGCTGGCTCATGCGCACCCGGGTATGTGCGAGCTGAAGCGAAACGCTCGATGTCGCTAGTCACAGGAGGCAACTATGCAGCTCACTGAACGTCATGAAGAGTACTGGAGAAAGACTCTCCGACTCACCGCGATCTTGTTGGCTATCTGGTTCGTGGTGACTTTCGTCGTGAGCTGGTTTGCGCGCGAGTTGAACGAAATCGTCGTGTTCGGCTTTCCGCTCGGCTTCTACATGGGGGCACAGGGCGCATTGATCGTCTACGTGGCGCTGATCGGCTACTACGCCTACTACATGAATCGACTCGACAGCGAGTACGGGGTCTCGGAAGGAGACGACGAATGAGCACCGCAGCCGTTTCGCAGAAATCGTTCACGCAGCAGCTGAAGAAGTACTACATCTTCTATACGGGCGGGTTCTTCGTCTTCCTCGTCGCCATCACCCTGCTCGAGCAGGTCGGTGTGCCGAACAAGACGCTGGGCTATCTGTTCCTGCTCGCGACGATCGGTCTTTATGCCGGCATCGGCATCATGAGTCGAACCACCGATCTGTCGGAGTACTACGTTGCGGGCCGGCGCGTTCCTGCGGTGTTCAACGGCATGGCGACCGGCGCCGACTGGATGTCGGCCGCGTCGTTCATCGGCATGGCCGGCGGACTGTATCTGCAGGGCTACGACGGGCTTGCCTTCATCATGGGCTGGACCGGTGGCTACGTGCTGGTTGCGCTGTTTCTGGCGCCCTACCTGCGCAAGTTTGGGCAGTTCACCATTCCCGACTTTCTCGGTGAGCGTTACGGCGGCAACTTTGCCCGCACCATCGGCATCATCGCTGCAGTCGTCTGCTCGTTCACCTAT
>JACMMK010000398.1 GCA_014379045.1 Burkholderiales bacterium | reverse complement strand
TGGTCGTCGGCGGTCTGCCCGGCGCGCTCGAGGGCCGCGCCGCGCACCGCGACATTGCCGCCGCACGCGCGCAGGTGACCGAGGGCATCGCTGCCTTGCTGGAGGACGCGCGCGAACGCCGCATGCCGTTGGCGATCGAACCCCTGCACCCGATGTTCGCGGCCGACCGCGCGTGCATCAACACGCTCGAGCAGGCGCTGGACGTCTGCGACTCGCTCGATCCGTCCAGCACCGGCGCGTTGGGCGTCGCCGTGGACCTCTACCACGTGTGGTGGGACCCCAAGCTGCAGCAGCAGATCGAACGCGCCGGGCGGGCGCGCCTGCTGGCTTTTCATGTCTGCGACTGGCTCACTCCGACCACCGACCTGCTCAACGATCGCGGCATGATGGGCGACGGCGTCATCGACATCGCGCGCGCCCGCGCGCTCGTCGAGACGCAGGGATTCGCCGGCTATAGCGAGGTGGAGATCTTCTCCAAGGACAACTGGTGGCAACGCAGCGGCGGCGAGGTGCTCGATACCTGCATCGCCCGCCACCGCAGCGTGGTGTGAGCGACTTCTACTTCATCCGATCGCGGATCTTGGCCAGCGCGGTGCGTGCGCAGTCTTCGTCGAACTGCCCGCCGGGCGCGCCGCTCACACCGATCCCGCCGATCGTGGCGCCGCCGACCATGATCGCAACGCCACCTACGGCATAGGTGACATTCGGCAACGGTGTTTGCGGCACCGTGGTCGGGGCGCTCTTGGCCAAGCGCTCGGCGACGACGCGCGTACTGTCCTCCTTGCGCGAAAGCGTCAACGACGCCGCCGAGTAGGCCTTGTAATAGGCATTGTCGAGCGTGTGGATCGGCGCGCCGTTGCCGCGCAGCATGGCCTGGCGGACGCCTTCGAGGTCGACGACCACCGCCGTCACCGTGTACCCCTTCTGCGCGCATGCCATCACCGTTTCTCCCACGAGTTCGTTCGCGAGCGGTGCGGACAGTTTCTGGGTCGAGACCAGACCCTGCGCATGCACGCCGGCGCCGATGATCGCTGCTGTGGCGATTGCGACCGTCTGCAGCAGTAAGAAATTCGATTTCATGGAGTTCACCTCGGGTGGTTTAGGCATCGGCAGCGTGCCGCTTCGGACACGCTCGTGAGTGCCGGTTCGGATACAAAAAGTTGTTGATCATGATCAAAGCACGAACGTTTCCCCATTGACCTTCACCGTCGACGTGAGCGGCGTCGGTCGCACCACCATCTGCTCGGCGAAGCACCCCTGCTTCGCGCACCGGATCACATGCGCGATCTTCTCCGGCGTGTCGTCGGAGTCGACCTCGAGATGCGTCTGCACTTCACGACATCCGCTGTCGACGGTGCCGGCCAGCACCGACCCGCCGAGGTACCAGTGCAACACGACCTTGACCCGCGCGTGGCGGATGTCGGTCTTCGTCATGCTCGCGTACCGCGAGACCTGGGTGAGCAGTCACGAGCCGATGCCGGCAGCGACGTAGATCAGCGGCTGGGGATGGTTGTCGTCGCCGTGCAGATGCGCCGGCTCGTCGACATGGATCTCGAACTTTCGATGGCGCGCGACCTTGTGCATCTTGTCGAGCGACTCGACGTCGGTCTCCATCATGAACTCGTACTGACGCGACTTGAACTCGGGTTGCGTCGGGTCGGGGCGTTCTCCGACGACCACGCGTACGCCGGGCCCCTGCGGGGATGACTCGTTCATCTTGCTGCCCTCCGTGTCGACGACCGGCGCGCCGGTCGAACCTCGAAATCGGGATCCCGGTCAGTCGGCCTTGATCCCCAACGCCTTGATGATCTTGCCCCACTTCGCCGCCTCGGCGCGGATGAAAGTGCCGAACTCCTCAGGCGTGTCGCCGACCGGCTCCGCGCCCTGCTGTATCAGCCGGTCACGTACCTCCGGCCCACGCAGTATCTTGACGATCTCCCGGTTGAGCACGGTGATCGTCACTGGCGGCGTCTTCGCCGGCGCGGCGAAGCCGAACCATCCGGCCGCCTCGTAGCCGGGCAAACCGGCTTCGGCCATCGTCGGCAGATCGGGCATCAGCGCCGAACGACGGGCCGTCGTGACGGCGAGCGCGCGCAGTCGGCCCGCCTTGATCTGCGGCAATGCAGTCGGCATGCCGTCGAACATCATCTGCACCTGACCGCCGAGGATATCGACATGCGCGAGCGGACTCGCCTTGTACGGGATGTGCACGATATCGAGTCCGGTGAGCGTGCGAAACAGTTCGCCCGACAGGTGGATCGTACCGCCGGCACCCGCCGAGGCGAAGGTGAGCTTGCCGGGGTTCGCCCTGCCCCACGCGATCAGTTCTTTCACCGACTTCACCGGCAAGGCCGGATCGATGACCAGCACGTTGGTCGTGCGCACCATCAGCGTGATCGGCGCGAACGCCGTCACCGGATCGTAGGGCAGCGTCGAATAGAGCGCGCCGTTGACCGCCAGTACGCTGGCCGCGCCAAGCACGATCGTGTAGCCATCGGGCGGTGCGCGCACCACGAGTTCGCCACCGATGTTGCCCCCGGCGCCGGGCCGGTTGTCGATCACGACCTGCTGACCGACATTCTCGGCGAGCGGAATGGCCACAGTGCGCGCAAGAATATCGGAGATGCTGCCGGCGCCGAACGGCACGACCAGGCGGATCGACTTGGCGGGAAAGGTCTGCGCGGCAGCAGCCAGCGCACTGCACGCGAGCCACGCACCGAGGCTGAACCAAACATAAGTTCTGATCATTCCGCACTTCCCTTTTCTGGCTGGGGCGTCGATCGCGCCAGCGCTGCGAGCGCCCTCTCGACCGAAAGGATCACTACCGGCGTCAGCTGGAATGCCGCCGGGAGCCGTACAACCGCAGCGAATCCTCGGCAGAAGGTGTCGCCGCAGCCGCGTCGCGCAGCGCGAGTTGCTCGCGCTGCGTGAGCCGGATACGCGGATTGATGACGCGAATCTGTTCGGGCGTGAGCGTCGGGCTCAGATCCATCGGACGACCTGCGATGCGCGGTGCGATCGACGATTATAGGCCCGGCGCACCCGACGGCCGCTGGACGACCGGATCGAATCCTCGCGGCGCGTACCCCAGATCGTGCGCGGCCGCGTCATGGGCGAACACCATGTCGTCGGCCATCCGGCGCGCCATTTCGACATTGAAGTCGCGAAAACGCGGCAGGCGCGACAGACCCCACAGCACCAGCCCGAGCGCCGGCACGGGAACGGATACTAGGCGCGGGGGCCGCGCGAGCGCGGCGAAGATGCGCGTCACCATCTCGCGGTAGCTGAGCACCTCGCCGCCGGAAAGATCGTAGGCGCGATCGAGCCGCGCGTTCGCGGCGAGCGCCGCGACGCACGCCTGCGCGAGATCGTCCGCATGCACCGGTTGCCGTCGACCGCGGCCGTCACCGATCAACGGAAAGAAACCGAAACGTCGGATCGCAGCTGCGACCACCATCACGTTGCGGTCGAGGCCGCAGCCGTGAATCAGCGTCGGCCGGAACAATGCCCAGCCGATACCGTGCGCCGCGCATCCCTGAGCCAGCGCAGCCTCACCCTGCTCGAGTTCGGCGACGATCCGACGTTCCTTCGGATGACTCGAACCTGTTTTCGTGAACCGGCTGGTCGAGCCGAACGCCACGACGCGTTCTACCCTCAGGCGGCCAAGCGCAGCGAGGTGCCGCGGCACGAGGCCGAGCGGGCCCAGATGAATCCAGGCCCTGCAGCCGGCCGCCCAGCCCGCGGCCTCGTCGCGTTCGAGAT
>JACMMK010000397.1 GCA_014379045.1 Burkholderiales bacterium | reverse complement strand
GTTGCGGATAGGCGCGCGCCTCGAGTCCCGCACGTCCCCGCGCATCGTATTCGCACGCTTCGAGCACCTGTGCGAAGCGCTCCGGTCGACGCAGCCCGTCGCAGCGCTCGATCACCCTCAGCATCGTCGAGGGCTTAAGTTCCAGCGCGCGATGCACATCGGTGTGGAAGCGTGCAACCAGGCGTGCGAGGTCGCAGCACTCGGCCGGTACGCGCAACCGGTCGCACACGGCGTCGATCAACGGCACGCCGCGCTGCTCGTGCGCGATGTGGCGCGGCCATTCCTCGGCCGGAGTCGTGCCCTTGCCCAGGTCGTGCATGAGCAGCGCGAAGCGCACCGGGAGCGTCGCGCTCTCGCGCGCCGCCAGATCGAGGGTCGACATCACGTGCACGCCGGTATCGATCTCGGGATGATGCTGCGCGGGCTGGGGAACCCCGAACAGTCGATCCACCTCCGGCAGGATACGCGCCAGTGCGCCACAGTCGCGCAGCACGGCGAACATCCGCGACGGCGAGCGCTCGGACAGGCCTTTCGCCAGCTCCTGCCACACGCGCTCTGCCACGAGCGCATCGACCTCGCCGGCGTCGACCATCGCGCGCGCCAGCGCCCTCGTCTCGGGCGCGACGCTGAACGCGTCGAAGCGGGCGGCAAAGCGCGCGAGGCGCAGGATGCGCACCGGATCCTCGCTGAACGCCGGGCCGACATGACGCAGTACCCGCGCCTCGATATCGCGCTGGCCGTGGAACGGATCGACCAGCGCGCCCGACTCGTCGCACGCGATCGCATTGATCGTCAGATCGCGCCGCGCGAGGTCCTCCTCGAGGGTGACCTCGGGGGCGGCATGGACGATGAAGCCGCGGTACCCCGGCGCGCTCTTGCGCTCGGTGCGCGCGAGCGCGTACTCCTCGTGCGTGACCGGGTGCAGGAACACCGGGAAGTCGCGGCCGACGGGACGGTAGCCGAGATCGATCAGCTGCGGCGGTGTCGCACCGACGACCACCCAGTCGCGATCGACGACGGGAAGACCGAGCAACTGGTCGCGCACCGATCCGCCAACCGAATAGACGCGCATCAGCCGGTCGTGCGCGCGAGGCTCGTATGCGCGCGCGCGAGCGCAGCGCGCGCACGCCGGTCAGCGTTCGAAGGCATCGATCGTCTCGCGCTCGGCCTGTGCATCCGCGACCCAGCGCTGCATCGGTTCGAGGGCGAGTACGGCATCGGCATAGTCGGTACTCGGACCGCAATCGACGCCGTAGGTGCGAAAACGCAGCACCACGGGTGCATACATCGCATCGGCGATCGAGAAACCGCCGAACAGGAATCGGCCGTCGCCACGATGACGTGCACGAAGTGCGTGCCATGAGGCCAGCACGCGTGAGATATCGCCGTGCGCCGCGGGCGACAGCGCAAGGCCTGGCCGCGAGCTGCGTACATTCATCGGCATCTCGTTTCGCAGCGCACCGAAGCCGGCGTGCATTTCGGCCGACACCGCACGCGCGGCCGCACGCGTCTCGACCTCCGCCGGCCACAGCCGCGTCGCCGGGAACCGCTCGGCCAGATACTCGCAGATGGCGAGCGAGTCCCACACGACCAGTGCGCCGTCGATCAGCACCGGCACTTTGCCCGCAGGCGAGTACGTCTGGATACGCGACGCGCTCCCGGATTCGTAGAGCGGAATACGAACCTCTTCGAACGACGCGCCGGTCATCGACAGGGCGAGCCAGGGTCGCAACGACCACGACGAATAGTTCTTGTTGCCGATGACGAGCGTCAGCGTGTTCATCATCGATTCAAGCCTCGAACGGCGGCCGGCCGCCCCCCTGGCGCGACGGCGGTTCGTCGGCGCGACCGCTCAGCGCCCTGCACGGTCGCGAAAACCCTGGTAGCGCGCGCGCGGTGTCGCATTGCCAAGATACTGCTGCGCGATCGGCTCGAGCGCCGAGGGGGTGCGTGCGAACAGCGCCGGGTACGCCATCGCCGATACATTGGCGACTTTCATCGACAGGTAGTTGTCGCGCGTGATCAGCTTGATCGGCGACAGCTCGAACACCCGCGCCTGCAGATACGACATCCGGTCCGACAGACCGATGATCGGACGCTCGTGCCCGGTGATGCGCCCGACGAGTTGCACCAGCTCACGCAGCGTGTAGACGTCCGGACCGACGAGGTCGTAGCGTTGCCCGACGGTATCGGGCAGATCGAGCGCTGCCACGAAGGCATGCGCGACATCGTCGACCCAGATCGGCTGGAAGCGCGCGTCGGGCGAGCCGAGCGGCACCACCGGCGCGAACGCGAGCAGATTCGCGAACAACGACAGGAAACTGTCGCCTTCACCGAAGATCACCGAGGGGCGGAAGATCGTCGTTGCAACACCCTGCGTCTGCGCGGCAGCGACCAACGCCTCGGCCTCGCCCTTCGTACGCTGGTACTCGCTCGGTGCACCGGTATCTGCACCGAGCGCGCTCATGTGCAGGTAACGCGCGATTCCGCGCGCCTGACACACCGCCAGCGCGTGCCCGGTCAGACCGACATGCGCACGCCGGAAATCCCCGGCACGTCGCTGGTGCAGCACGCCGACCAGGTTGACGAGCGCATCGCAGCCGGCTGCGGCTTCCGCGAGCTGCGCCGGGTCGTTGACGTCGGCCACCATCAGTTCGACGCTCGGCAGCACGATCAGGTCGGCCTTCATCCGCTCGCGGTTGCGGGTCGGGATGATTACCCGCACCCCGCGTGCAACGAGCCGTTGCGCGATATGTCGGCCGACGAAACCGCTGCCACCGACCAGGCACACTCGATTCAGATTCATGATGCTCCCGCAGGTAAGCCGGACGCGACTTCAGTCAGTTGCGCGCCGGAATCGTGCCGATGCGTGTGCGCAGCGACGTCATCCGGTGCCCGAACACGAGCGCATAGTAGGTCGCGTTGGACATTACCCGCTTCACGTAGTCGCGCGTCTCGCCGAACGGGATGCTTTCCGCGTAGATCGCCGCCTCGAGCGGCTGCACGGTGCGCCAAGCACGCGCCCGCCCCGGGCCCGCGTTGTACGCCGCCGAAGCGAGCACCGGATGATCGTCCAGATCGTTGAGCACCGTGCGCAGATATGCGGTGCCGAGCCCGAGGTTTATCTGGACGTCGGTCACCAGCGACTGGCGGTAATCGGCGATTCCGGCGCGCTTGGCCACCCACGCCGCCGTCGCCGGCATCAGTTGCATCAGTCCCGATGCGCCCGCGCTCGAGCGCACGTCGGAGAGGAAGCGGCTTTCCTGGCGGATCAGACCGAGCACCCAGGCCTCGTCGAGCTGCTGGGTTTTCAGGTGTGCCTGCAGTTCATCGCGAAACGGCGCCACGAACCGAAGCGAGAAGTCATGCATTTCGCGCGTGCGCTCGGCGCTGGCAATCGCTCGATCCCAGAGTCGGTTGCGCCGGGCGTACTCGGCCGCCGTCAGCAGTTGTTCGTCGGTCGACCCGCGCAACATCCAGATCCACTCGCGATTGCCTTCGAGGCGCATCTGTACCCGATAGAACGCCAACGCGCGCGCGACGCCGGTCTGCTTGCCGAATGCGTCGACCTCGTCCCGCGTCGGCTTGAACGTGGGCGGCGCCGGCAGCGTTGCCGCGACGCCCAGATCCTCGAGGGCGAGCTGGCCGTAAAAACTGAACTCGCGCGACAGCGTCACCAGCAGCGGCGTCGCGTCGTCCCCACGTTTGGCCTCGCGCAGGGCCCGTGCGCGCCAGTAGCGCCATGCGGCGTCCTGCTGTTCGCGCACGCTCATCTGCTCGATTGCCGCGAGCACGTCGGGCCAGGCACCGGCCCGCAACGCCGCGCGCACCTTCCAGCCGAGCATCTCGTCGCTGAGCGGTGCAGCCGCCGCCTGACGGAACCAGC
>JACMMK010000396.1 GCA_014379045.1 Burkholderiales bacterium | reverse complement strand
TCTCGGCCATTTCGCGCTCGCCCTCGGCCTGCAGCGCGCACTCGCTGCGGCGGGCAACGCCCGCATCGTTGCGCTCAGTTCGAGCGGTCACCTCTTCTCGCCGGTGATCTTCGACGACCCGCACTTCAAGTTCGTGCCGTACGACGCGATCGTCGCCTATGGCCAATCCAAGAGCGCAACCGCGCTGTTCGCGGTAGAGGCCACGCGACGCTGGGCGAAGGACGGCATCACAGCCAACGCCGTCATGCCGGGCGCCATCGCCACCAACCTCCAACGTCATACCGGTGGTCTGCGCACACCGGCCGAGCGTCGCAAGTCGCCGGAGCAAGGTGCCGCCACGACAGTGCTGGTTGCGACATCGCCGTCGCTTGAAGGCATCGGCGGTCGGTATTTCGAGGACTGCAATGAGGCGCCGACGGTCGACCACCGCAACGCGACTTATACGGGTGTTGCGCCCTATGCGCTCGACGCTGCCAACGCGCAGCGTCTCTGGGCGCTGTCGGTCTCGCTTCTCGGTGCCTCCTCGGAGCTCGGCGAATGACGGCCCAGGAAACGTCGTTTCCGGCCAACCGACAGATAGAGACGGTCGGATGGATCGGACTCGGCGAACGAGGCGCGACAATGGCGCGCGGCATTGCAGAAGCAGCAGGATATCGACGCGGTCGATGCGGTAATACTCGACGACCTCCGAATCACCGATGGCTGCGCGTCGCACCGCCGCGAGCACAGCCGCAATGCCGGGCGGATTGCGATCAGTGAACGGCCGACCGTCAGCATCGAGTATGCCGTGCAAATCGCGCAGTTTGTACCGACGTCGTACCGTACGCACGCCCTCTGGCCCCTAGACCCGGCCCACACGGCCACACGGAATGCCACCGAAATTCACGTCGATGGCATTCGACGCATTGCCAGCCAATGCCTTCATTGCATGGCGCCAGACGTCGGCGCCGCCAGCAATCGCTCGCGCGACGAACCGGTGAAGTACGTCAGCATTTCATCGTCGTCGAGCGTCAACGTCTCGACGTGCGCGCCGCTATCGGCCGGCATCCCACCCTCCGCCGAGCGCCTTGTACAGGTCGACGGTCGCCACGAGATACTGTCGTTCGGCCTGCACAAACGAGAGCTGCGCCGTGAAGAGCCGGCGCTGTGCGTCGAGGACTTCGAGATAGCTCGACACACCGCTCCGGTACCGCTGGTCGGCGAGGGTGAACGCCCGCTCGAGTGCGCGCATCTGGGTGCGTTGTGCAGCCAGCTGATCGCGATGCAGGTGCACACCGGCCAGTGCATCGTTCGACTCGCGCAGTCCGGCCAGCACCTTCTGCCGGTAGCGCGCCTGCGCCTGTTCGGCGCGGGCGGAGGCGGCACGCTGCTGATCGCGCAGCGCGATGAAGGGGAAGAGCGGGATCGTGACGCCGAGCTGCGTGGTGTAGAGCTCGTTCTGCCGCGCGAAGAGTCGGCTGAAATCGGGCCGTTGGGTGCCGTACTGACCAGTCACGCTGATGGTCGGCAGCCGGCTGGCGGCGGCCACGCCAACGCGCGAGAGCGAGGCCTGCAACGCGCGCTGCGCCGCGACCACGTCAGGCCGGCGCGCGATCAGCTCACCGGGCAGGGAATCGGGCACGATGAGTGCCTGCACGACGTCGTCCAGTGCACGGCCGCGTGGAATGCTGCCGGGAGCGCGGCCCAGCAGCTGACTGAGCTGGTTCTCGACTTCCGTGCGCTGGCGCGTGAAATCCGCCACCCGCGCCGCCGACTCCGCCAGATCGGCTTCGAACTGGAAGACGTCGAGCTCCGATGTCACGCCCTGCTGGAAGCGGCGTCGCGCGAGGTCGAGGGTACTGCGGCGCGACATCAGCGTCTGATCGCTGATGTGTACACTCTCGTCCAGTTCACGCAGCCGCAGGTACGCGGTCGCGATGTCGCCCACCAGCGAGAGCATCGTCGAACGCACTTCGGCATCGCGCGCGGCGAGGTCGTAGGCAGCGGCATCAACCTGCTTGCGCGCCTTGCCCCAGAAGTCCAGTTCCCATGAGAGATCGCCCGTGACCCGGACCGCGTCGTACCCGACGACGGTCGGCCCGAATGCGACCTTGTTGTGGCTCGTGGTGCCGGTGGTGCTGATCGTCGGCAACTGCGACACGCGCGCGGCACCGAGTTGCGCGCGATACTCGCGCACCCGCGACTGCGCCTCGCGCAGATCGAGGTTGTTCGACATCGCCTCGCGCACCAGCGCCACCAATTGCGTGTCGCGCAGCAGGTCGAGCCAGGCGATGTCTCGCATGGAATCGACGCGCAACGCGACCGGCGCGCGCGTGACGGCTCTGGGCGCCGTCGTGCGATCGCCTGCGGTGGCGGCGCGCACGCGTTCGAGTGTGTCGAGCGTTGCGTGGGCGACGCGGG
>JACMMK010000395.1 GCA_014379045.1 Burkholderiales bacterium | reverse complement strand
TTCGCGCAGTCGATCGCAGCCGGGCGCCACCGGCTGTGCAGCGACGAGCCGGTCGCAGTCGGCGGTGCCGATCTGGGCCCATCGCCGTACGATCTGCTGCTCGCGGCACTCGGCACCTGCACGAGCATGACGCTGCAACTCTATGCGCGCGCCAAAGGGGTGCCGCTCACCGCAGTGACGGTCGAGATGACCCATTCGAAGATCCATGCGGTGGATTGCGCGGAGTGCGAAATGCGCGAGGGCAAGGTCGATCGGATCGATCGTGTGATCACGCTCGAAGGCGAACTCACCGAGGCGCAGCGCGCCCGGCTGCTCGAGATCGCCGACAAGTGCCCGGTGCATCGGACGCTGCATGCCGAGGTGTCGATCGTCACCACCCTTTCATCGACGGGCGCGTTGACGACCGCGACGGCACCGCCGCCGCCCGCTGCCGCAACCCCGGGCTGACCACGAATTCTCCACCGCCGCGAGGAAGCACGATGACGCACATGACCGGCGCGGAAGCGATGGTGCGCATGCTGGAGGCGCATGGCGTGCGCCACCTGTTCGGCCTGTGCGGGGACACCAGCCTGCCGTTCTACGATGCGCTCGCCCGGCTCGACCACGGCATCGCTCATATACTCACCCGCGACGAGCGACACGCCGCGTACATGGCCGATGGCTATGCACGGGTCACCGGTCGTGTCGGCGTGTGCGAGGGACCGAGCGGTGGTGGCGCGACCTACCTGCTGCCCGGCGTGGTCGAGGCGAACGAGTCGTCGATCCCGGTCCTCGCGCTCAACTCCGACATCTCGGTGGCGAGCAAGGGGCGCTTCACGCTGACCGAGCTCGACCAGAAGGCCATGTTCCGCCCGCTGACCAAGTGGAACACGGTCATCCCGAGCGCCGCGAAGCTGCCGCAGTCGGTGCGCGAGGCGTTCTCGCAGATGACCACCGGACGCCCCGGTGCCGCACACCTCGCGTTGCCGTTCGATGTGCAGAAGCAGACGGTCGACGCCGCCGAAGTCTGGGGCGACCCTGCGCTCGGAGTGTTTCCGGCGCGCCGGCAGGCGGCCGACCCCGACACCATCAGTGCCGCGGTGACGCTGCTGCGCGAAGCAGACAAACCGTTGCTGATCTGCGGCGGTGGCCCCGTGATCGCGGGCGCATTCGATGAAGTGCGCCGGTTGGCCGAACTGCTCGACGCACCGGTGGCGACGAGTGTCAGCGGCAAGGGCATCCTCGCCGACACGCATCGGCTCGCGCTCGGTGTAGTCGGCAGCAACGGGGGCACCACGCCGACGCGCGACGTGGTGGCCGCGGCCGACCTCGTGCTGTTCATCGGCTGCCGCGCCGGGTCGGTCACGACCGAGAAGTGGCGACATCCGGCGCACGGCAAGCAACGGATCATCCATCTCGATGTCGATCCCGCCACCGCAGGCGCGAACTATCCGCTCGACGTGGCCATCGTCGGCGATGCACGGCTTGCACTCGGTCAACTGGGGGCCGCGCTGATCGGCGCGGGCGTCCGCTCGCGCGGCGGCGCCGCGAGCGCGGCCGCGCTCCGGGTCGCCAGCGCGAAGCGCGAAAAGTTCGAAGTGTTCGACGCGCTCGCACGTGCCGACGACACGCCGATCAAGCCCGAGCGGATCGTCGCGACGCTGAACGCGCTGCTGCCGGTCGATTCGGTCGTGGTCGCCGATCCGGGCACGCCGTGTCCGTACTTCAGCGCCTATTACCAGTTGCAGGAGTCGGGCCGCCGCTACTGGTCGAACCGTGCGCACGGCGCGCTCGGTTATTCGCTGGCGGCCGCAGTCGGCGCCGCGGTCGGACGCCCCTCGGCGAAGGTGGTCGCGGTGATGGGCGACGGCAGCTTCGGCATGTGCTGCGGCGAACTCGAGACGATCGTGCGCCTGAAGCTTCCGATCACGCTGGTCGTGGTCTCCAACGCAACCTATGGCTGGATCAAGGCCGGCCAGAAGTCGGGCTTCGACGCGCGCTACTTCTCGGTCGATTTCAGCCGCACCGATCATGCGCAGGTCGCCGCGGCGTTCGGGGTGAAGAGCTTCAGCGTCAGCGATCCGTCGAAACTGCGCGACACGCTGCGCGTCGCGCTCGAAGCGGGGGAACCCACGCTGGTCGATGTGATCGCGCAACCGCTGCACGAGGCGAACGCGCCGGTGTCGGAGTGGATCGCGTGAGACACAGCGGCGCGGCAACGTGAGCGACAGCGGCGCCTGCGCGCGGATCCTGTGCGCCTGGGCAGGATGAATCGATGAAGAAGACACTTGCGGATCTGCTCGGCAAGCCTGCAGCCCAGGCCGGCACCGCCGCGCGCCGCGTCGCGAATTCGGTTGGCAGGACCGTAGCCGACACCGTCGGCGGTCTCGCGACGCGCTCGGCCGACGTGATCAACCAGCGTCTTCCCGACGGCAAGACCGTGCGTCGCAGCGTCGGCGACGCGCTCGTGTTCGGCGGCAAGCTGCTCTACGATCCGCGCGCGACGGTCGGTGAACTCGCTATCGGCCTCGGCCAGGGAATGCGCCCGACGGCCATCGAAGATACGTGGTTGCTGCTGCGCGCAGCGGACGACGCCTTCGTCGTGATCGGTCGCGGCACCGAGGAGCAGATGCGACTCGCATTCGAGCGCGAGCGTGGCACACAGCCCGTGTTGTTGTGCCAGGCGCGTGCGGCGCGCGATGCTGGCTGAGTGGGCAGCGAGCGACGGCTGCCAGCGCGGGTTGGACACGCAACAGAGTAAACATCCGGGTAGGCCACGGAGCACGCACCGAGTACGCCAGCGAGCCAGGCAGCGAGCACGCAGGTGAGTACGCAAGTGAGTACGCAAGTGAGCACGCAAGTGAGCACGCCGAGCATGCCGATGCGCATGCCGCGCATCGTCATCGTCGGCGGCGGAGCGGGCGGTCTCGAACTCGCCACGCGTCTCGGTGATCGGCTCGGCACGCGCGGCGCGCAGCGCGGTGGTGCCGAGATCACGCTGATCGACCGCTCGCCTACGCATATCTGGAAGCCGATGCTGCACCAGGTCGCTGCGGGCAGCATGGATCCCGAGAGCCACGCACTCGACTATCTGGCGCAGGCGCGCTGGCATCACTTCCGTTTCCGGCGTGGCGAACTGATCGGTCTGGACCGCGCCGCGCGCGAAGTGCTGCTGGCCGCGTATGTCGACGAGGACGGCGTCGAGGTCGTTGCCGCGAGGCGCGTGCGCTACGACCTGCTGGTCATCGCGATCGGCAGCCAGGTCAACGATTTCGGCACGCCGGGTGCGGCGGCGCACGCGATCGCGCTCGATACGGTGAATGACGCACAGCGCTTTCATCGACGACTGATCCACGCGTGCATGCGTGCCAACGACCAGTCGGCGCCGCTGCGCCCCGAGCAACTGTCGATCGCGATCATCGGCGCCGGCGCGACCGGCGTCGAACTCGCCGCCGAACTGCATCACAGCGCGCGCGAGCTGATCGCCTTCGGCATGGATCGACTGCATGCCGATCGGGATCTGCGCATCACGCTGGTCGAAGCCGGGCCGCGCGTGCTGCCGGCGTTGCCCGAGGCGATGTCGAACAGTGCCGAAGCGCTGCTGCGCGACTTGCGCATCGATGTGCGCACCGGCGAGCGGGTGACGGCGGTGACTGCTGCGGGGATCGAGACGGCGTCGGGCACGCTCATTCCGGCCGAGATCGCGGTCTGGGCGGCGGGCATTCGCGCGCCCGCGTTGCTCGCCACGCTCGACGGGCTCGAAACCAACCGGCTGAACCAGCTCGTGGTCGAACCGACATTGACCTGCACGCGCGATCCAGACGTGTTCGCCTTCGGCGACTGTGCGAGCTGCCCGTGGACAGGCCGCACCGCAGGTGCGGCGCGCACGCCCGTGGCCGTTCCCCC
>JACMMK010000394.1 GCA_014379045.1 Burkholderiales bacterium | reverse complement strand
TGCTGGCCTACCGAAAGTTCGGCCGCACGGCGCCGCCATTCGCCTGGGCCGAGGCCGACCCGATCGAGCAGACGCTGTGCCGCTGCGCGCGCATTGCCGGCGCGTGCGGCACGCCGGGAGGAGAAGCGGCACGCCAGCAGCACGTTATCCAGCACGGACAGGTAGGGCAACAGGTTGAACTGCTGGAAGATGAAGCCGACATGATCGGCACGCCGCCGGTCCCGCCGCACAGGCGAGAGGCGGTGCCAGTCCTCCCCGAGCAATCGCACTGCGCCTCGGTCGGCCGTCAGCACGCCGGCCACCAGCGACAGCAGCGTGCTCTTGCCGCAACCGCTCGGACCGCGCAGAAACACCGACTCGCCCGCCTGCATTTCGAACCGCTCGAGCACCAGACAATCCGCGCTCGCATTGGGCCAGCGGAAGGTCAGCCCCTCGACGCTCAGCAGCGTCGCCGCCGCCGTCTCACTCACCGGCGCAGTTTCAGGGTTTTGTCGGGACGCTTCAGCGTCTGCTTGAACTGGCCCTTGCCCCCGACCACCTGAACATCGATCCGTTGAATGCGCTTGAACGCGTCGAAGAAACCGAACTCGATGAACGTCAGTTTGTCGGGTTGGGCGCAGGTGAACTGGTACGTCGCTTCGAGTTCGGCGTGCGCTGCTTCCTTGCCCCCCGCAGGTTTGGATGACTGCAGCGTCTCGGACTCGACGTTCGTCTGGCTCGCCATGCACATCGCTGCAGCTTCGGGGCGGACGAGCGCGCTGACGTCGTTGATCCGCTCGAGCACCGCGCCTGCAGCCGTTTTCTGCGCTGGCGTGCGCGGTCGATGCTCGAAGCCCAGCAGGCTGTCCAGAGGGGCTTGCAGTTTGACGGTCAGGGTCTTTACATCGACGGCGACATCGAGTCGGACCAGCCCGTGCACGTGTGCGCCTTGCGCCAGCGCTGCCGAAGAGCCGGCGAGCGCTGAAGCCAGAACCATGCGGCAGGGCCATTGTTGCAACGATGTGAATCGTCTCATGTTGATTTCTCCGATGAAGGGAATTCTAACAAGTGATCGCGATGCGCCGTTTGCTGCGCAAGTAGTACAAGTCCGCGCAACGCGGTCAGGGTGGATTCGAAAACGGTACCGCGGTGACATGACGCAAGTGCTCCCGCGCTTCCGACAGCCAGCAAGCACCATGGTCGCTGTTCGAGATCGAACGTTGGGTATTCCAGCGAAAGCGTTCGTTCCTCGATTTGCATTACGCAGCGTCGGCGCGCTATAGTCTTTCACAGACGCAACGCAATTGCATTGCATATGGCGCGCTTGAACGGAGACAGATGAATGGAACGATTTTCGTTGGGAGTCGTGCTCGTCGCGGGCATGGCCACAATCGAGCCTGCTTGGGCGCAACCGACGCCCGGGCCAGCCACGCCACGCTCCGTTGTGCAGCTGCCCGAGGTCGTTGTCACCGCTAATCCTCTCGGTAGTCAGTTGTTCGATCTGGCAACGCCCATCACCGTGCTGCAAGGCGAACGACTGCGGCAGCAGCTCGCCCCGACCCTCGGCGAAACCCTCGCGAATGAGCCGGGCATCTCGTCGAGCTACTTCGGTCCGAACGCCAGTCGTCCGGTGATCCGTGGTCTGGATGGGGAGCGGATCCGCATCCTGTCCAACGGCGTGACGAATCTGGACGCCTCGGGAATCAGCGTCGATCACGCGGTGTCTTTGGAACCGTTACTGATCGATCGCATCGAGGTCGTGCGCGGTCCGGCAGCGATCCTTTACGGGACTTCCGCTGTCGGGGGCGTGGTGAATGTCATCGACAGCCGCATTGCGACCGAAGCCAATCCGCGCGGAATCACCGGCGCGATCGACACGCGTCTGGGCTCCAACGACCGCGAACGCGCAGTGGTCGGTAAGGTCGATGTCGGACTCGAGGGCGGGCTCAATCTGCACTTCGATGGTTTCGGGCGCGACACGAACGATCTGCGCATTCCGGGGTTTGCACGCTCGGCGCGACTGCGTGCGACGACCGCGCCGCCAAGCGGGGATGAAGCTAACGGCCGCCTGCCGAACAGCGCTGGCCGCTCCGATGGCGGGTCGGTGGGCGCGTCGTATACGTCGAATGCGGGCTACCTGGGCGCGAGCCTGTCGCAGGTGAAATCTCTCTACGGCACCGTGCAGGAGCCCGAAGTGAAGATCCGGCTCGAACAGTCGCGCCTCGACGTCGCCGGAGAGCGACGCGACGTCGGCGCATTCGAGGCGTTGCGCTTCAAGTTCGGCCAGAGCAGCTATCGGCATTCCGAGGAAGATGCGGGGGTCGTCGGTACGATATTTCGCAATCGCGGCTCTGACGTGCGGGTCGAAGCCGTGCATCGACCGATCGGGCCGTTTCGTGGTGTGATCGGTCTGCAGTCGACGCAGTTCGACTTCGAAGCTTCGGGTGACGAAGCCTTTCTCCCCAAGACCGAGAACCATACGCACGCGGTTTTCCTCTTCGAGGAAACCAGGATCGATGCGTTGACGTTGCAGTTCGGTGCCCGGGTCGACCGCCACCGGGTGGAGGCCGAGGACAATCCGGCTTTCGGCCCGGCGCAGACGCGCTCGTTCACGCCGAAGAGCGGCTCGGTCGGTGCGATCTACAGTTTCAGTCGCGAATACGCGGTCGCGCTCAATCTGTCGCGCAGCGAGCGCGCGCCGAATTATCAGGAACTGTTCGCCAACGGCCCGCACCTCGCGACCAACGCCTTCGAGATCGGCGATCGTGGTTTCGGCATCGAGACGTCGAAGGCCGTCGATCTGTCTTTGCGCAAGCGCGCGGGTCGCGTAACCGGCAGCGTCGGCGTGTACTTCAACCGCTTCTCGAACTTCATCGCGTTGATCGCCGATCAGAATTTCGTCGACCCGGACCCGGCGCGCAATCTTCCCGGTTTTCGCTTCACCGCGGTACCCGCCGAGTTCAAGGGGGCGGAAGCATCCGCACGGGTGCTGCTCGTTGAGCGCCCTTACCGCTTCGCGGTCGAAGTCAAAGGTGATCTGACCCGCGCCGAGAACACGACGACCGGGGAGCCACTGCCGCGTATACCTGCGGCGCGTTTCGGGGGCGGGCTGGTGTTCGAACAGGCGGCGTTCACCGCGCGGCTCGATGCGCTGCGGGTGCTCGAGCAGGACCGTGTCACGGGGGGCGAGCTGCCCACCGACAGCTACACGATGCTGAACGTGACGCTCGGCTATCGAGTCAAGGTACCGCTCGCGCAACTCGACTTCTTCCTTCGTGGGGTCAATCTGCTCGACGAGGAAGCGCGCAACCATGTTTCGTTCCTGAAGGACATCGCTCCGTACGGCCGGCGCGGCGCGATTGCCGGGCTTCGGGCCAGCTTCTAGCGATGTCGGGTCGTCGGTTGGGGGGCAAGTGCTGGTAGCGCTTGCTTCCCGCCTGCGCTGCGTATACTGATCGGCCCTGTTTCTACACGGCGGTGCGTCGCAACGCCCAGCCGGCAAGCCATGCAGCAATTCGAAGGCACGACGATCCTGTCGGTCCGGCGCGGCCAGCAGGTCGCCCTCGGCGGCGACGGGCAGGTGACGCTCGGCAACATCGTCATCAAGTCGACGGCGCGCAAGGTGCGCAGGCTCTATCACGAGAAGATCCTGGCGGGCTTCGCCGGCGGCACTGCCGATGCGTTCACGCTGTTCGAACGCTTCGAGGCCAAGCTCGAAAAGCATCAGGGGCAGCTGCTGCGCTCGGCAGTGGAACTCGCGAAGGACTGGCGCACCGACCGTATCCTGCGCCGGCTCGAGGCGATGCTTGCGGTCGCCGATCGTGATCACTCACTGGTGATCACCGGCGCGGGTGACGTGCTCGAACCCGAGCATGGCGTGGTGGCGATCGGCAGCGGCGGGGCGTTCGCGCAGGCCGCGGCACGCGCGCTGCTGCAGGAGACCGCCCTGGCACCCGCGCAGATCGTCACGCGCGCGCTGACGATCGCCGGCGAGATCTGCATCTACACCAACCAGAATCATGTGATCGAAGAACTCGATGCGCCAGACACGAAGGCAGCGGCTCCGTGAAGGCGATCGAGACCGGCAGCGGGACGGCCAGGGTATGAGCTCAATGACGCCGCAGGAGATCGTGCATGAGCTCGACAAGCACATCGTCGGGCAGCAGGCGGCGAAGCGCGCGGTGGCGATCGCGCTGCGTAACCGCTGGCGACGGACCCAGGTCGACGAGTCGCTGCGCCAGGAGATCACGCCCAAGAACATTCTGATGATCGGCCCGACCGGGGTCGGCAAGACCGAGATCGCGCGCCGCCTGGCGCGGCTCGCCGATGCGCCGTTCATCAAGGTCGAGGCGACGAAGTTCACCGAGGTCGGCTATGTCGGGCGCGATGTCGACACGATCATTCGCGACCTGACCGAGATCGCGATCAAGCAGAGCCGCGAGAGCGAGATGCGCAAGATGCGCCATCGCGCCGGCGACGCCGCGGAAGAACGGGTGCTCGACGCGCT
>JACMMK010000393.1 GCA_014379045.1 Burkholderiales bacterium | reverse complement strand
CGTTCGTCGCAGCTGCGGGTACTTCGGTCGTGTTAGCACTGGGTGCGGCCGCGTCGACCGCGCGGGCACAGCCGGGTCAGGCGTACCCGTCGAAACCGGTGCGCATGGTGATCCCGTGGCCCCCCGGCGGGGGTGCCGATATCGCCGGGCGCATCCTTGCCGAGCCGCTCGGCCAGGCGCTCGGGCAGCAGATCGTGGTCGAGAATCGCGGCGGGTCGAACGGCGTGATCGGCGCCGAAGCCGTCGCGCGCGCGGTGCCCGATGGCTACACGATCATGTTCCACAGCATCACGTCGCACATGCTGAATCCCTCGTTCTTCCCGAAGCTGCCCTACGACACGTTTGCCGACTTTGCACCGATCGGCCTGGTGGCCCAGGTGCCGTTGACGATCGTGGTCAACCCGGCGCTGCCGGTGAAGACGCTCACCGACCTGATCGTGCTCGCGAAGAAAAAACCGGGCGAACTGTCGTTCGCATCGTTCGGCGCAGGCAGCATCAGCCAGCTCGCGGGGGAGCTGTTCAACCGCTCGTTCGGCGTCAAGCTGACCCACATTCCGTACAAGGGCGGCGGGCCGGCGCTGATCGACACGCTCGGCGGTCATGTGCCGATCTACTTCTCGGGCGTGGGCACGGTGTTGCCACAACTGCGTGCGGGCAAGCTGCGCGCCCTCGGGGTCACCACGGCGGCACGCTCGAAGCTGTTACCCGACGTCCCCACGGTCGACGAGGCGCTGGGCAGCATAGGCTACGAGGCAGCGGTGATGTTCGGCATGCTCGGACCGGCGAAGACCCCACCCGAGGTCGTGGCGCGCCTGAACAGCGAAACCGTGCGGCTCCTCAACTCGCCCGAGTTCATCGGGCGCCTGTTGAACCAGGGCGGGTCGGACCGCGCCGCGGCGACCTCGCCGCAGGACATGGTGGAATACATGAAGACCAATACCCCGCGCTGGGCGGCCCTGGTGAAAGAGATCGGAGCACGAATTGACTGAACGAACCCTGCGCGGCGCCGCCGCGGCGACCGCTGTCCTGCTGCTGGGAGGCGGATCGATCGCGCATCACTGCGCGCTGGCGCAGACCTGGCCCACGAAGCCGGTGCGCTGGATCGCCCCCTACCCGCCGGGCGGCTCGTCCGATCTCGTCGCGCGCGCCGTCGGCACGCGTCTGGCCGAACAACTCGGCCAACCGGTGCTGATCGACAATCGCCCCGGCGTCGGCGGTTCGCTCGGCAGCGAGATCGCCGCGCGTTCGGCAGCCGATGGCTACACCTTGCTGCTCGCCAATGTCGCGCCGCTTTCGATCAATCCGCACATCTACCCGAAGCTCGGCTACGACGTGCTCCGCGATTTCGAGCCGGTGACCCTGCTTGCGACGGGGCCGACGATCCTGGTGGTCGGGCCCTCGCTGCAGGTGAAGAGCGTCGCCGAGTTGATCGCGCTCGCGCGCGCCAAGCCCGGCGCCCTCAAGTACGGCACCGGTGGCAGCGGCACCCCGGCGCATCTGACCACCGAGTTGATGCGCCTGATGACCGGCGTCGAACTGCTGCACGTGCCGTACAAGGGCACGGGGCAATCGGTCAACGACCTGCTCGGTGGCCAGATCGACTTCGTGTTCGCGAGCCCGCCGGTGGCGGCCGCGCACGTCAAGAGCGGCAGGCTGCGCGCGCTCGCGGTGTCGAGCGCGAAACGAACCCCACTCGCCCCGGAATTGCCGACGATCGCCGAGGGCGGGGTACCGGGGTTCGACATGGTCACCTGGTGGGGCGCGGTGGTGCCCGCGCGCACCGCCGCGCCGATCGTCGAGCGCCTGAACGCCGGGCTGCGAAAATCGCTCGAGTTCGCCGATACGCAGGAGCGCTTCGTCGCGCTCGGCATCGACGCGCAGTCGAGCACACCCTCGGCATTTCGTACCTTCATGGCCGCCGAGCTTGCGCGTTACGCGAAGCTTGCCAAGCAGGTCGGTCTGAAGAGCGAGTGATGAGATTTCTCAATGGTGCGTAGACGTCAACGCCACGCGCCACGGCGCGCGCCGCGCCGGCGGCGCCCGTTCAACCCGGAATCGGACGACCGATGAAAGAAACGACGTGGAACACGCACGCCGGGTGTGCAACCCTGGTACTCGCAGCCGCGGCCGCTCCATTGCTCGCGCAGGCCCAGGGCAGCTGGCCCGCCAAGCCCGTGCGCATGGTGATTCCGTGGCCGCCCGGGGGCGGCAACGACATCCTCGGGCGCATCCTCGCCGAGCCCCTCGCGTCGACGCTCGGGCAGTCGTTCGTGGTCGAGAACCGGGGCGGATCGAACGGACTGATCGGCGCCGAGCTGGTCGCGCGCAGCGCGCCCGACGGCTACACGATCATGTTCCACAGCGTGACGTCGCACATGCTCAACCCGGCGTTCTATCCGAAGGTGCCGTACGACACGATCAATGATTTCCAGCCGATCACGCTCGTCGGCGAAGTGCCACTGGTGATCCTCGCGCATCCGTCGCTGCCGGCACGCAACGTGAAGGAACTGATCGCGCTTGCGAAAAAGCAGCCGGGGCAGATGTCGTGGGCGTCGTTCGGCGTCGGCAGCGCGAGCCATCTCGGCGGCGAGCTGTTCATGTCGACGCTCGACCTGCGCATGATCCATGTGCCGTACAAGGGCGGCGGGCCGGCGATGATCGACGTGCTCGGCGGACATGTGCCGATCTACTTCTCGAGCCTCGCCACCGCGATCGCCCCGGTGCGCTCGGGCAAGCTGCGCGGGCTCGCACTGACCGCCGCGTCGCGCACCAAGCTGCTGCCCGACGTGCCAACGGTCAACGAGGCCGCAGGCATCACCGGCTACGACGCGACGATCATGTACGGCGTGTTCGCACCGGCGAAGAGCCCGGGCGATATCGTCCGGCGGCTCAACGAGACGCTGGGCAAGCTGCTGCGCAACCCCGAGATCGTGGGCAAGCTCGAAGGCCAGGGCCTGTCGAGCGCGACGCCCGGCACGCCGGAAGAGATGAGCAGCTACATCAAGTCGAACATCGCGCGCTGGGCGAAGGTCGTGCGCGATTCCGGCGTCAAGGTGGAGTAGCCGTTCGTTCGCATGTTTCTTGCATCCTCCCTCGTCCGTCCACACTGGTAGTTTCATACGAAAGGACCGTTGCGCCATGTTCAATCCGTTCCAGCCCCTGCAACTCATCAAGACGGAAGTGTTCACCACGTTGCCGGCGAAGTTCCGCAAGAAGCAGCGTAGCGACTGGGCCGACCCGAATCGCCAGGGCACCGAGATCGAGTGCTTTCTCGAAGGCCCGTCGTTCGATCGCGAGGGCAACCTGTGGTTCGTCGATACCGCATTCGGACGTATCTTCCGCGCCGATCCGAAGGGCGACATCGAGCTCGCGCTGCAATACCCGGGCTGGCCGAACGGGCTCAAGTTCCACAAGGACGGGCGCATCTTCGTCGCCGACTACAAGATGGGCATCCTCACCATCGATCCGAAGACGATGAAGATCGAGGAAGTGCTGCGCACGGCCTTCAGCGAAGGGTTCAAGGGTTGCAACGACCTGCATTTCGCCTCGAACGGCGATCTGTACTTCACCGACCAGGGCCAGACCGGCATCGCCGATCCGACCGGGCGCGTGTTCCGCTGGCGCGCCAACGGCGCGCTCGATCGTCTCTGCAGCAACGTGCCCAGCCCGAACGGCATCACCCTGTCCACGGTCGAGAAACATTGCTACGTCGGCGTCACGCGCTCGAACTCGGTGTGGCGGCTGCCGTTGATGCACGATGGTTCGATCTCGAAGACCGGGGTGTGCATCCAGCTCTCGGGCGGCGTCGGGGGACCCGACGGCATCGAGATGGACAGCGAGAACGGGCTGTTCGTCTGCCAGCTCGGGGTCGGCGTCTGGCGCTTCGACTCGAACATGCTGCCGACGCACCTGATCCATTCCGAGGATCACAAGCATCATCACCTCGCCAACATCGCCTTCGGCGGGCCCGATCAGAAGACGCTGTACATCACCGAGTCGATGTCGGGCGACATCCTGATGGCGAAGCTGCCGGTCGCGGGCAAGAAGATCTACGGACTGACCTGAGCCGGTCGCGCCAGGGCAGACAGGGGAGCAGTGGCATGAAACAGATTCACAGCGTTCTGATCTACGGCTACGGCGTCATGGGCCGCGGAGTCGCCAAGACCTTCGCGGCGGCGGGCTTCGACACGACGGTGCGTTCGGCACGCGCCGCCGAGATCGTCGATCTGCCGAGCGGCGTGCGCGCGGTATCGGTCCTGCCACAAACGGCGCCCGACCTGATCATCGAGCTGGTACCGGAAGACGTTCCGACCAAGCAGAAGGTGTTCGCCGAGATCGAGGCCGCCTACGTCGGACAGGACTATCTGCTCGGCACGGGTACCTCCGGTCTCGATCTGATCGAGCTCGCGGCGACGCTCGCGGCGCCCGAGAAGTTTCTCGGCATCCACTACTTCATGCCGGCCGACACAGCGCCGCTGGTCGAAGTGATGGGCGGGCCCGCATCGTCGCGCGAATCGGTCGATGCGACCGCCGCTGCGCTGCATCGCTCGGGCAAGGAGACGGTCGTGCTGTACAAGCCGATCGTCGGCTTCCTGGTGAACCGGCTGCAGCATGCGATCCTGAGCGAGGCGTACTACCTGATCGAGAACGGCGTCGCCGATGCGAGCGCGATCGATCATGCGGCGCGACGGCTGCTGGCGCCGCGGATGTGCCTGAACGGCCTGATCCAGCAGAAGGACATCAGCGGACTCAAGATCCACGCCGAGGCGCAGGCGTCGATCGTGCCCGAGCTGTTCCATACCAATGTCGCCAATCCGATGCTGCAGGCGATGGCCCGACGCGGCGAGACCGGTCTCGCCGCCGGCAAAGGCTTCTACGACTGGGCAGGCTGTGACACCGACGCGGTGCGCAAGCAGGCGTCGACGCAACTCTCGGCGCTGCTGCAGTTCATCGACTACGCGTTGCCGAAGGCGCTGCCGAACACCGAACCCAAGCCGCGTGATCCCAGGCAGCCGGGCTAGCGTCGGATGACGCGCACACTCGAGGCGACGGCCATCGTCGATGAAGACACCGGCGCGGGCGAAGTTCCCGGGCTGGATGCCCGATCCGGCGCCGCACCCGGTGCCGGCCTGGGTGACCCGGGCAAGGCCTCGCGTGCGCTCGAGATCCTGGGACGGGTGTTCGGCTACCGCGCCTTCCGCGGGGCGCAGCAGGAGATCATCGAGCACGTGATCGACGGTGGCGATGCGCTGGTACTGATGCCCACCGGCGGTGGCAAGTCGTTGTGCTATCAGATTCCGGCGCTCGCACGCGCTGGCGTGGGACTGGTGGTGTCGCCGTTGATCGCGCTGATGCAGGATCAGGTCGATGCGTTGAAACTCGCCGGCGTGCGCGCCGCCTTCCTTAACTCGACGCTCGATGCGCGCGAGGCGCGCGAGGTCGAGCGCGCGTTCGAGACCGGCCAGCTCGACCTGCTGTATGTCGCGCCAGAACGTCTGCTCACCGAGCGCTTCCTCGCGCTGCTCGAACGCGCGCCGGTCGCGCTGTTCGCGATCGACGAGGCGCACTGCGTGTCGCAATGGGGGCATGACTTCCGTCCCGAATACATCCAGCTGTCGGTGCTGCACGAGCGCTTTCCGGCAATCCCCCGGATCGCGCTGACCGCGACCGCCGACGCGATCACGCGCCAGGAGATCCTCGACCGCCTCGGCCTGAATGCCGCGCGCGTGTTCGTGTCGAGCTTCGACCGCCCCAACATCCGCTATCGAGTGGTCGAGAAAGACGCCGCGCGCGAACAGCTCGCGCGCTTCCTGAAAGACGGCCATCGGCAGGCAGCCGGCATCGTCTATTGCCAGTCACGGCGCAAGGTCGACGAGACCGCGCTGTGGCTCGCAGGTCTGGGCGTGGCCGCGCTGCCCTACCACGCCGGCCTCGATGCGCAGACGCGCCGGCATCATCAGCAGCGGTTCCTGCGCGAGGACGGCATCGTGATCGTCGCGACCGTGGCCTTCGGCATGGGCATCGACAAGCCCGATGTCCGCTTCGTCGCGCATCTCGATCTCCCGCAGAGCCTCGAGGGCTACTATCAGGAGACCGGTCGCGCCGGACGTGACGGCGAACCTTCCGACGCGTGGCTCGCATACGGTCTGTCGGATGTCGTGTTGCTGCGTAACCGGATCGATGAGTCCGGTTCGCCCGACGACGTCAAGCGCATCGAGCGCCAGAAACTCGACGCCATGCTCGGCTACTGCGAGACCACGCGCTGCCGCAGGCAGGTCCTGCTCGATTATTTCGGCGAGGCCTCGGGCGCGTGCGGCAATTGCGACACCTGTCTCGAACCGCCGGAGACGATCGACGGCACGGTGCCGGCGCAGAAATTCCTGTCGGCAGCACTGCGTACCGGACAGCGCTTCGGCGCCGGTCACCTGATCGATCTGCTGCTCGGCAAGGCCACGCCGCGCATGACCCAGTTCGGACACGACAAGCTGCCGACGTTCGGTGTCGGCACCGAGTTCGACGACATGGGCTGGCGCGCCGTCGCGCGCCAGCTGATCGCCGCCGGCTACCTGCAGGCGAACGCCGCGCGCTACGGCGCGCTGCCGCTGCCCGACTCGGCGCGCGGACTGCCGAACGGCGAGATCGCGATCCCGCTGCGCCGCGTCGCGCGGCGCAAACCCGGCACGCGCGACCG
>JACMMK010000392.1 GCA_014379045.1 Burkholderiales bacterium | reverse complement strand
CGCGTGCGTCGGCCGGTCGGCTCGGGGCAACCGACGTCGATCTGACCGAGGTGGCGCGTGCGGCGATTGCCGATACCGTGGCGCTCGCGGCAGAACGCGGGATCGAACTTGCGCTCGAATGCGGCCCTTCGGTCTGCGCACTGTCGGGCACCGTTCAGCAGCCTGCGGCGGGGGACCCGACTTCCGGCGCGGTGCCGGACAGTGCGCTGCACCCGGACCAGCACGAGCCGCTGATGGCAACGTCGTCCGACCCGCAGTCGTTGGCGGTGCTGGTGCGCAACCTGGTGGACAACGCCGTGCGTTACGGACACCGCGACGGACGCGTGATCGTGCGCGTCGAGCGTGTCGAACGTTCGGGCGTGCGGTTGACCGTCGATGACGACGGTCCGGGCATTCCGGACGACGAACACGAGCGGGTGTTCGACCGGTTCTATCGACGCAATCCGGGCGAGACCACCGGCAGCGGTCTGGGACTCGCGATCGTGCGCGCGATCGCCGACCGACACCACGCGCAGATCGCGCTCGACCGATCGCCGCTGGGCGGGCTGCGTGTCAGCGTGCGTTTCCCCGGGGGCGACGAGGCGCCAACGGCGATGCGCGCAGCGTAGTGCCGTAGCTCGGTGGACTTCCTGCGGCGCCGTGTGCCGTTGGGCACGTTCCACGTCAGTCGAACTGCTGCAGCGCCTCGTGTCGCGACAGCCAGTCGGCCTCGGCTGCTTCGAGCGTCTTCGCCAGCACCGCGTGCCGCGCCAGCGTCTTCGCGAGCTCACTCTGACGCTGCGCTTCATAGGCGCCCGGATCGGCGAGCACGGCGTCGAGCGCCAGCTTCTCCGCCGATAGACGCTCGATGTCCTGTTCCAGACGCACGATCTCGCGCTCGATCGGCTTGCGCTGCCGGGGCGTCGCAGACACCGCGCCGCGCGCGCGCACCTTCCCGGCAGCGGGGGCCATGGCTTCGGGCGCAGCCGGCGCTGCGCTCGGCTGGGCGTGCGCCGGTGCCATGGCCGGTACCGTCGGCGTCGCCAGCCGGCTGCCCTGACTGCGCGCCGCGCGCGTGCGCTGCTCGAGCCATTGGCGGTAGTCGTCGAGATCGCCGTTGAACGGCGCGACGGCGCCATCGGCCACCAGCAGAAACTCGTCGGCGGTCGAGCGCAGCAGATGCCGATCGTGCGAGACGAGGATCAGCGTGCCGTCGAACTGTGCGAGCGCCATCGTCAGCGACTCGCGCATTTCGAGGTCGAGGTGGTTCGTCGGCTCGTCGAGCAGCAGCAGATTCGGCCGGCGGAACACGATCAGCGCGAGCGCAAGACGCGCCTTCTCGCCGCCGGAGAACGGCGCGACCTTGGACACCGCCATGTCGCCGCTGAAATCGAAGCGACCGAGAAAGGCACGCAACTCGCCCTCTTTCGCGCGCGAGCCGATGTCGCGCGCGAGGCGGATCAGATGGCCAAGCGGCGAGTCGTCGTCGCGCAGCCGCTCGATCTCGTGCTGCGCGAAGTAGCCGATCGCGAGGTTGCGGCCGATCACCAGGTCGCCGCCCAACGCCTGCAACTCGCCCGCGAGGGTCCGCACGAGCGTGGTCTTGCCCTGTCCGTTCGCGCCGAGTACGCCGATGCGTTGGCCCGGGGTCAAGGTGAGGCTGACGTTCTTCAGGATGATCTTCGCCGATGCCGCGTCCGCGCCGGCATACCCGCACGATACGTGATCGAGGTGGATCATCGGGTTCGGACTCTGCCCGGCATCGGCGAACTCGAACTGCACCGGGCTCGACGCATGCGCAGGCGCGACCAGCGTCATCCGCTCGAGCGCCTTGACCCGGCTTTGCGCCTGGCGCGCCTTGCTCGCCTTGGCTTTGAAGCGCGCGATGAACGACTCGAGGTGCGCGATGTGCGCCTGCTGCTTGACGAACGCCGACTGTTGCACCGTCAACTGGATCGCACGTTCGCGCTCGAACGTCGAGTAGTTGCCGCCGTAGCGCTTCAGCTTGCCCTCGTCCAGGTGCAGCGTCACGCCGATCACCGAGTCGAGGAAGTCGCGGTCGTGCGAGATGACGATCATCGTGCCCGGATAGCGCGACAACCATTCCTCGAGCCAGACGATCGCATCGAGATCGAGGTGGTTGGTCGGCTCGTCGAGCAGCATCAGATCGGACGGCGTCATCAGCGTCTGCGCCAGCGCGAGGCGCATCTTCCAGCCGCCCGAGAAGCTCGATACCGGGTCGGTGAGTTGTGCCGGCTTGAATCCCAGTCCGAGCAGCAGCGACTCGGCGCGCGAGCGCGCGGTGTACGAATCGTGATCGGCAAGCAGCGCGTGCAGTTCGCCCGCCGCATGGCCGTCGTGCGCCTCTTCGGCGCGCGCGAGTTCGGTCTCGAGCCGACGCAGTTCGCGATCGCCGTCGATGACGAACTCGGTCGCCTCGCGCTCGCTGTGCGGGGCGTGCTGCGCGACATGCGCGACCCGCCAGTGCGCCGGCAGGAACACATCGCCCGAATCGGGCAACAACTCGCCGAGCAGCAGCGAGATCAGCGACGATTTGCCGCTGCCGTTGTCGCCGACCAGCCCGACATGCTCGCCGGGGGCGATCTGGACGGTCATGTCGGAGACGAGCAGTTTTGCGCCGCGGCGCAGCGCGAGGTTCTGGAAGCGGATCATCGCCCGATTATCGCAGGGCGCGCGGTTAACATCGACTTTCGAACGGTTTAACCGGGCAAGAAAAGGGGGCGCGATGGCGATACTGGTCACCGGCGGCAGCGGATACGTCGGGTTGAACGTGGTCGAGGCGCTGGCCGCCGCAGGGCGTGAAGTGGTGTCGTTCGACATCACCCTGCCGCCGCCTGCCGCCGGCGCGGCGCTGTCCGCACTGCCGGGCACCGTGCGCCCGGTCGACGGCGATGTGCTCGACGGCGGCGCGT
>JACMMK010000391.1 GCA_014379045.1 Burkholderiales bacterium | reverse complement strand
GCTGTGCCAGCCGTCGCGGCGGGCGGAATCGCCGAAGCCGGTCGACCGGTGCGCAACGCCTTGTGAGCGAAGCGACGATCGATTTCCCGTCCGATGGGCTCGCGCTCGCGGGCATCGTGCGCACGCCCGATGCGTGCCGAGAGGGCGAACGCCGACCCGCCTTTCTGGTCCTGCACGGTTTCGGCAGCAACAAGAACGCCGGCAACGTGCTCGGCCCGTGCGCTGTGCTCGAGGCGCTCGGCTATCCGACGCTGCGCTTCGACATGCGTGGCTGCGGCGACAGCGAAGGCGCGCGCGGCAATCTGATCTGCCTGGAACAGGTCGCCGACACGCGCGCCGCATTGGGTTGGCTGGCGACGCATCCGAAGGTGGATCCCGGGCGCATCGGGATCATCGGCTCGAGCTTCGGCGCCGCAGTCGCGGTGTACACGGCCGGGGTCGATGCACGGGTCGCCGCAGTGATCTCGTCGGGCGGTTGGGGCCATGGCGAACTCAAGTTCCGCGGCCAGCATCCGGGTGAGGCGGCGTGGGCGCGCTTCACCGCGATGCTCGAGGCGGGCCGTGAACATCGGACCCGCACCGGCGAAGCGTTGATGGTGCCGCGCATGGATATCGTGCCGGTCCGCCACGGGCTCACGCGCGAGATCGTTCCCGGCTCGCTGCAGTCGTTCACCGCCGAGACCGCGCAGAGCATGTTCGACTTTCGCGCCGAGGACGTGGTCGCGCAGATCGCACCGCGTCCGCTGCTGCTGCTGCACAGCTCGTTCGACTCGGTGACACCGACCGAGCAGTCGCTGCGGATGTTTTCACGCGCCCGGGCGCCGGTCGATCTGCACCTGTTCGGCGACACCGACCATTTCATGTTGGCCGAAGGCAACGTGCGCGTCTGGAATGTGGTGCGCGACTGGCTGGCCCACTACTTTCCGGTGAGTGCATGACTGTCGAGCGCAAGAACATCAGACGCATGAAGAGACTCGGTGCCGCGCTGCTGGCGACGCTGTGCGTCGCGGCGTCGACCGCCTTCGCCCAGGATTGGCCGTCGAAACCGATAAGGATTCTCGTGCCGAACCCGCCGGGTGGCGTCACCGATCTGTTGACGCGCCTGGTCGCGCCGAGAATGAGCGATGCCCTCGGCCAGCCGATCGTCATCGAGAACCTGCCCGGCGCGGGTGGCGTGCCGGGCACCAACCAGGCGGCGCGCGCAAATCCTGACGGCCATACGCTCGCCGCGGTGTTCGACAGCTTCGCCACCAATCCGTACCTCTACAACAACGTCCAGTACGACCCGGTCAAGGATTTCGCACCGATCGCGCTGATGGCGCGGCAGCCGCAGGTGCTGGTGGTCAACACCAAGGTTGCCGCGAAAACCGTCGCGGATCTGGCGCGTGTGGCGAAGGCCTCGGGCGGCATGACGTTCGCAGTGCCCGGGCTCGCGACGTCGAGCCGCTTCTCGACGGAGCTGCTGAAGACCACGCTCGGTATCGACATCACCGTGGTGCCGTACAAGGGCGGCGCGGCGGCGATCACCGAAGTGATGGGCGGGCAGGTGCAGGCGATGATCGCCTCGATCGGACTCGTACTGCCGCACATCCAGGCGGGGCGTTTGGTCCCGATCGGCGTGTCGTCGCTCAAGCGCACGCCGCAGTTGCCCAACGTGCCGACGATCGCCGACACGTTCCCCGGCTTCGAAGCGCAATCGTGGAGCGGCATGCTCGCGCCGGCGAAAACGCCGCGACCGGTGATCGACCGTCTCAATGCCGTGCTGGTCAAGGCGCTCGCCGCCCCGGACGTGCGCGAGAAGATGGAAGCGCTCGGCACCGAACTCGTCGGCGGCACCCCCGAGCAGTTCGGCGACTGGCTCAAGGGCGAGACGCAGCGCTGGGGCCGGATCATCCGCGAACAGAAGATCACGCTGGAATAGAGACGAACGATGCCGATGACCGCGGTCGAAAAGGTGCTCGCTGCCCGCAGCGGCCGAAGCGAGTTGCGCGCCGGCGAAGTCGTCGAGCCGCGCCCGGACTTCATCATGATCCACGACGGCGTGGTGCTGTCGGCCAAGCGCGAACTCGATCAGCTCGGCATCGACCGCCTCGCGCATCCCGAGCGCGTGATGATCGTCACCGACCACGAGGTAATCTATCCGAACCCGCGCTCCGCCGAACGCGGCGCACTGAACCGGCGCGCGGCGAAGCAGTGGGGCGTCGGCCGCTTCTACGATGTCGGCCAGGGCGGCCACGGGCACATCTTCCCGATGGAGTCGGGTCTGCTGCTGCCGGGCATGTTCTATTTCGACAACGACCGCCACTCCACCAACGCGGGGGCGATCGGCGCGTTCGGCTTCAGGATGGGCTCGGAGATCAGCCGCGTGCTCGCGACCGGCACGAACTGGGTGATGGTGCCGAAGACGGTCAAGCTCACGCTGAGCGGCCGCGCCCGCCCCGGGGTGTTCGGCCGCGACATCGGCTTCGTCATCGCCAAGCATCTGCGCGAGGGCGGCAGCTGGGGCATCGACCCCGACTACCGCGTGCTGGAATTCGCCGGCGCGCTCGACCAGTTCGACCTCGCGCAGCGCACCGCGTTGTGCAGTTCGCCGACCGAGGTGCGCGCGTACGGCGTGTTCTTCCCGCCGTCGGCCGCGATCCTCGCGCACGCGACCCGGGTCGCGCAGCAGCCGTACACGCCGGTGTTCCCCGACGAAGCAGCGCACTATGAAGCGCGCGTGGCGCTGGACATCTCGCAGATCGAACCGCAGGTGGCGTTGCCGGGTGGCGTGCACCGCGCAGTCGATGTGTCGGAGGTCGCCGGCACGAAGGTCGACCATGCGTTCATCGGCTCGTGCGGATCGGGGCACTACGAGGACCTGCAGCTTGCCGCGCGCGCCCTCGCCGGCAAGCGGATCGCGCCCGGTGTGCGCCTGATGATCGCGCCGGGCAGCGAACGCTCGACGCATCGGATGCTCGACGACGGCCTGATGAAGGTGTTCATCGAAGCCGGCGCGGTGATGCTGCCCGCCGGATGCGGCGTCTGCAACGACGGCGTGATCGGTCCGGCCGATTCGGGCGAAGTGTCGATCTCGACCTTCGCCGGCAACAATACCGGGCGCCTCGGGCCGAAGGACGCGAAACTGTTTCTCGGCAACCCGGCCACCGTCGCAGCGTCGGCCGTCGCGGGGATGATCGTCGATGCGCGTACCGTGATCGACTTTCTGCAATGACCGCTGACGCGCGCGCGCGGCTTCGTATTGCGGCCGCTGTTGCAGGTGTGGCAG
Source organism: Burkholderiales bacterium (assembly GCA_014379045.1). Classification (GTDB taxonomy): domain Bacteria; phylum Pseudomonadota; class Gammaproteobacteria; order Burkholderiales; family CAIKXV01; genus CAIKXV01. The sequence continues at coordinate 1,843 of JACMMK010000391.1, read as the reverse complement.
GTGTGGCAGGTGTGGCCGTGGTGCTGCTGGTGGGCGTCGCGTACTCGCCGGCACTGCTCGCGCAAGGCGCAGGCGCTGCGGCCTTCCCGAGCCGTCCGCTACGGATCATCGTTCCGTTCACGCCCGGCGGCGGCCTCGACGGTCAGGCGCGGGTGCTCGGCGACCGGCTGTCTTCGGCACTCGGCCAACCGGTCAACGTGGAAAACCGTCCCGGAGCCGCCACCATCGTCGGCACCGAGTACGTCGTACGCCTGCCGGCAGACGGCCATACGCTGCTGATGGTCACCACCGTGATCGCGATCAATCCGGCACTGCACGCGCGGCTGCCCTACGACGCAGAACGCGACCTGACGCCGCTGATGCTGTTGTCGACCTCGCCGCTGCTGCTCGCCGTGCATCCGTCGGTGCCGGTGAAGACCCTCCCCGACTTCGTAAAGTTCGCCCGCGCGCGCCCCGGCGAACTTTCGTATGCCACCGCGGGTACCGGCACCGCGGCGCACGTCGCGATGGAACTGCTGCAGACGATGACCGACACGAGACTCGTGCATGTGCCGTACAAGGGCATCGGCCCGGCGATGGGCGACATCCTCGGCGGCCACATGTCGATGATCATCACCGCACCGTTCGGATTGATGAGCCACATCCGTGCCGGCAAGCTGCGCCCGGTCGCGGTGACCACCGCGAGGCGCACGCCGGCGCTGCCTGAAGTGCCGGCGATCGGCGAACACGTGAACGGTTACGAGGCGACCGCGTGGCAAGGCATCGCGCTGCGCGCCGGCACGCCGCCGGAAATCGTCGCGCGGTTGAGCGGCGAACTGATCCGCATCGTCAAGCTGCCTGACGTGAACGAACGGATGCTCGCCGACGGCAGCGCGGTCGTCGGTGACACGCCGGGTGAATTCTCGTCGTTCATCCGGAGCGAGACGACGAAGTGGGTGAAGGTGTTGCGCGCCGCGGGCGTCAAGCCCGAGGCATGATCGACGAGACGCGATCCAAGACCGCAGGACTGCAGCGATGAACGACACGACGAAAACGAACTACGCGCACTACGACTGGCAGCTGCGCGGGCGCGCGTACGTGCTCGGACACGAGATCCAGCACCAGGGCGGCGTGATTCCGAGCTGGATCATCACCGGCCGCCACATGGACCCGGCGGAGATCATCCCGCACCTGTTCGCCGAGACCGACCCGGGCTTCCACGACCGGTGCCGGCCGGGCGACATCATCGTCGCCGGACGCAGCTTCGGCATGGGCCCGAAGATGAACGGTTACATCGCGATGCAGGCGCTCGGCCTGGGCCTGGTCTGCGAGTCGATGCCGTTCCTCGGCTATCGCGGCGCGATCGGCTGCGGACTGCGCACGCTGACCGACTGCCAGGGGGCGACCGACGAATGCGAAACCGGCGATGAACTCGAGGTGGACTTCGACGGCGGCATGTTCATCAATCACACGCGCGGCACGCGGCGCGAGTACCCACCGCTGCCGGACAGCCTGAAGGAAGTGATCGCGCTGGGCGGTAATGCGGGGTGGTTGAAGCAGTGGTGGGCGGCACAGCAGACGTAGCGGCACGCGCGTTTCCGCGCAGCGTCGCGACGGTCGGTGCCGCAAGCGACACCGGATTACTCGGCCTTGATCCCCCGCGCGCGTATCACCGTCGCCCAACGCTGGTGCTCGGTCTTCAGATAGGCGGCGAACTGCGCTGGCGTGTCGCCGATCGGATCGAAGCCGCCACTGGATAGCCGTTCCCGCACCGCAGGTTCGCTGAGCACGCGCACGACATCGGCGTTGATCCGGCTCACCAGGTCGCCCGCGATGCCGGCGGGCGCGACCAGACCGTTCCAGT
>JACMMK010000390.1 GCA_014379045.1 Burkholderiales bacterium | reverse complement strand
GGCCCGAGATGACCGCGCACGGGTAGAGCTCCGCGACGCGCGCGAGGAGCGACGCCGTCGTGGGGGTCATCACCGCGGCGGCGCGATCCGGGACGATCGGCGCGAGCGTGCCGTCGAAGTCGAACGCAAGCAGCGGCCGCCGCGCGATCACCTCGACCAGCGCTGCTTCGCCGGCAATGCTGAACAGGGGCTGCACCTCAATCGCTCCGGTGCCGCTCGACGCGCGCCTCGATTCTCTGGCGCAGCCGCCAGCGCGCGGCGTCGGTGAGCATCCGCCCGGCCCAGCGGAACACGTTGAATTCGCGCACCGTCATGCGCAGGCTGGCCATGCGCTCGCGCTGTTCCGCGCTGGGCATGGTCGCGGCTCGGTGCAGTGCGTCGGCGGTCTCCTCGATGTGGTACGGGTTCACGATCAGTGCCTCGTTGAGTTCATGCGCGGCGCCGGCGAAGCGGCTGACGATCAGCACGCCCTGCTCATCATCGCGCGCGGCGATGAATTCCTTGCTGACCAGATTCATCCCGTCATGCAGACTGGTCACCACGCACATGTCAGCGGCGCGAAACAGTTCCATCACGGCGTCGTGCTCGTGGTGCTCGGCGAACAGATACACCGGCTGATAGCCCGGCCGGCCGAAGCGGCGGTTCAACCGTTCGCTGAGCGCGGTAATGCGCTCCTGGAACAGCCGGTACTCCTCGATCGAACCGCGCGTCGGCGCCGCCACCTGCACGAACACGAAGCGTCCGATCCACTCCGGACGTTTCTCCAGCAGACGCTCGACCGCATTGAGGCGCTCGACGATGCCCTTGGTGTAATCGAAGCGGTCGATACCGACAGCGATCACCGCGTCATGCGGTAACGACAAGCGTTCGATCAGGCGCGCGCGGCACTCCGGCACCGGGCGCCAGCCGGCAACCGCCTCGAGCACCGGCCATTCGATCGATATCGGGTAGCTCTCGACCAGGGTCACCTCGTCGCGGAACGAGATCGTCGAGTGCTCATGCTCGATCCGTGCCTCCAGGAAGCGGTCGACCGTTTCGATGAAATTCCTGCAGTGAAAGCGCGTGTGGAAGCCGAGGATCGTGCTGCCGAGCATGCCCTCCAGGATTCGGGTGCGCCACGGGCAGATGCTGAACGACTCATGATTGGGCCAGGGAATGTGCCAGAAGGTGATGATCGTCGCCTTGGGGAGCTTGCGCCGGATCATCGCCGGCAGCAGGGCGAAGTGGTAGTCCTGCACCAGCACCACCGGGTCGTCCCCGCTCGCTTCCTGCACGACCGCATCGGCAAAGCGCTGGTTGACCCGCACGTAGCATTCCCAGTCCGATTCACGGAACACCGGCCGCACATGCGCGACATGGCACAACGGCCACATCCCTTCGTTGGCAAATCCATAGTAATAACCGCGTTCCTCCTCGGCCGAGAGCCAGATGCGGCGCAGCAGGTATTCGCCGCTGCCCGGAGGCACTGGCACCCGGTCGTGCCGATCGACCACCGAGGCGTCCGCGCTGCCGCTGCCGTGTGCGATCCAGGTACCCGAGCAGGCGCGCATTACCGGCTCCACCGCGGTGACCAGCCCGCTCGCGGGTCGCTTCACCAACACCTCGCCGTCAGTGAGCTCGTGAATATAGGGTTCGCGGTTCGAGACCACGATCAGCTGGTCGCCGTGCAACTGGGTGCGCAACAGCATGCGCAACTGCTCCGGATTCCAGTCGACCTGGGGGGCCTGTTTCCGGCGGTAGTCGTCCTCGAGTTCGCGCAACCGCGCGCGCAGGTCCTCGGCGACCGACATCAGCTCCGGTGGCGCGAAATAGAGCGGCCGTACCAGCCCCTCGCCGCGCAGCACCGCGCGCGCGCCCGCGACCCAGCCGCGCCAAGTCAACTGCGCAACCACCATCGTAATCGCTGCAATCAGCGCACCGAGCACCACGAGAAAAATGATCAGGTAATGCCGGGTATCCTGGCTGCGCAGTTCGATGAAGCGCATGTCGTGCAGAACGACCAGGGTCGGCTCGATGATCGATCCACCGCGCATAAAATGTACGCCGACGTGTACCGGGCCACCCGCCAGCGCGAGTCTAGGATCGGGACGCGCGGCGATCTGGCTCACCTGCGTGCAGTCGAGTTTTCGCGGGAAGCTGTCGCTGCGAATCACGATCGCGCCCTCGGGCGAACAGAGCGCGATGGCGAACAACCGCTCGTCTTCGACCACGCGGTCGAACAGCGACTGCAAGCGCTTGCCGCGCGACAACGAAGGCTCGTCCGCGATCGCTTCGGACAGCGTACGTGCGATCAGCGCCCCACGGATGTTCAGATCGCGCGCGAACCAGCGCAACGTAAGCTGGTCGAGCAACGGAATCGACACATAGGCAGCGGCGAACAGGATAAGCAGCAACGGAACCAGGAACCGCAGCTGAAGACCGAGGGTGCGCATTGATCAGGACTCATCTCTATGTGGGGGCGTTAAGCAATGACGGTGCCCGCTGTGTACAACGGTCGGCAGGTAACGCATCCAGCCGTGGCACGTTAACCTGATCGGGACCGGATCGGAATTCCAGGCCACGCCACCGCGACGCCCATTGAACTACTCCCTCATGACGAAACGTGACTCACCCCTTCTCCCGCACGCGCCCGCCACGCTCGAACTGGCGATGATCGGCAATTGCTCGATCAGCGCGCTGCTCGATCCGCGCGGTTCCATCGTCTGGAGTTGCATGCCGCGATTCGATGCCGACCCGGTATTCCACGCGCTGCTCGATTCGTCTGATGGCTATGGCAGCGAAGGCGCGTTGACCATCGAACTGGAAGCAGCCGCGCGCGCCGAGCAGACCTATGACCGCGGCACGGCCATCGTGCGCACCCGGCTTTACGACAGCGCGGGGCATGGTATCGAACTGGTCGATTTCTGCCCACGTTTCATCACGCGCGACCGGGTGTTCCGGCCGGCGCAGATCGTACGGCGCATCCGTCCTCTCGCAGGCCGCCCAAGGGTGCGTATCGGCGTGCACCCACGCGGGCAGTGGGGAACGGTCGCGCCGCAGACGAGCCGCGGCAGCAATCATCTGCGCTATCGGCTGCCGGGTGGCACGTTCAGGCTGACCACCAATGCGCCGGTGACCTATATCGAGGACTCGGTATGGTTCTCGCTGCACAGTCCCATCAGCCTGCTGTTCGGTGCGGACGAAATGCTCGACGGCGGCATCGAGGAGACCGCGCGGGATTTCGAGGAGCAGACCCGGCTGCACTGGCAGCACTGGTCGCGCCGCCTGGCAGTGCCATTCGAGTGGCAGGAGGCGGTGATCCGTGCCGCGATCACGCTGAAGCTGTGCCAGTTCGAGGAGACCGGGGCGATCGTGGCGGCGATGACCACTAGTATCCCCGAGGCCCCAGGGTCGGGGCGCAACTGGGACTACCGTTACTGCTGGCTGCGCGATGCGTTCTTCGTGGTACGCGCATTGAACAGCCTGTCCGAGGTAGGCACGATGGAAGACTATCTGCGCTGGCTGTACGACGTGATCGGCAGTGCCGGCGGCGGGCATGTGCAGCCCCTGTATGGCCTGGGCCTCGAGCGCGCAATCGAGGAATCGCTGGTCAGCGCACTGCCGGGATACCGCGGCATGGGTCCGGTGCGCGTGGGCAATCAGGCACACCATCACTTCCAGCACGATGTGTATGGCAACATCGTGCTCGGCGCATCGCAGGCGTTTCATGACCAACGGCTGCTGCGCCAGGGCGATGCCGGTGACTTCGCCGCGCTCGAGGCGGTCGGGGAGCAGGCGTGGAAGGTGCACGACCAGCCTGATGCCGGCATGTGGGAACTGCGCACGCGCGCGCGCGTGCACACCTCGTCGGTGCTGATGTGCTGGGCCGCCTGCGATCGGCTGATGAAGATCGCCCGCGCGCGAGGTGCAGCCGAGCGCGCACGACACTGGCGGGACCGCGCCGAGGCGATCCGGCGCAAGCTGCTCGAGCGTGCCTGGAATGAGCGCAGACGCGCGTTCGTCGAGAGCTTCGAGGGTGAATACCTCGACGCGAGCGTTCTGCTGATGGCAGAGGTCGGCTTCCTCCCCGCCGACGACCCGCGCTTCATCAGCACCGTGGATGCACTCGAGCACGCCCTTTGCGACGGTCCGTTCATGCGACGCTACGAGGAAGCCGACGACTTCGGCCGACCCCAGACCGCTTTCAATGTGTGCGCCTTCTGGCGTGTCGACGCCCTAGCACGGCTGGGTCGCCACACGCAGGCAAGGGAGTGCTTCGAAGCATTGCTGGCCGGCCGCACTGCGCTCGGCCTGCTGTCGGAGGACATCGACCCGCACACCGGCGAGTTGTGGGGCAATTTTCCGCAGACCTACTCGATGGTGGGCATCATCAACGGCGCAGTGCGCTTGTCGGCGGACTGGGAAGACGCGGTCTGAGGGCCAACCTGGAGGCACACGGATGGAAGGCTGGATGACCGGAGTCGACTGGATGTTCTGGCGCGAAGCGGTGATGCCTGCGTTCAGGATCACGATGATCCTGCTGCTCGCCTGGATCGGCGCCCGGCTGGCGCGCAGCGCGATCAGGACGCTGCGCGAACGGCTGACCTCCAGGCTGAGCGATCGCGAGGCACTCAAGCGCGTGCAGACCCTGGGACGGGTGTCCCGCTATCTGGTCACGGTGCTGATCTCGCTCATCGCAGGCATGCTCGTCCTGTCGGAAGTGGGTATTTCCGTTGCACCGATACTGGGCGCGGCCGGGGTGGTCGGCATCGCAGTGGGCTTCGGCGCCCAGAGCCTGGTGAAGGACTACTTCACCGGCTTCTTCCTGCTGCTGGAGAACCAGATCCGCCAGGGCGATGTGGTGCAGCTCGGCGACCATGCCGGTCTGGTCGAGGACGTCACGCTTCGCTATGTGCAGTTGCGCGACTACGATGGCAACGTGCACTTCGTGCCCAACGGCGTGATCACCACGGTGGTCAGCATGAGCCGGGGGTTCGCGCAGGCGGTGGTCGATGTGCCGGTGAGTTACGCGGCTGACCTGCACCAGGCAATGACGCTGATGCGCCTGGTGGCCGATGAAATGCGTGCCGACCCGGCCCATGCCGAGCGCTTCACCGGCGGCTTCGAGATGGCCGGGGTGGAGCGGCTGGGGGACTCGGCAATCGTGCTGCGCGCGCGCATGCAGGTCGCGCCGCTCGAGCAGTGGACCGTCAGGCGCGAGTACCTGCTGCGGCTCAAGCTCGCCTTCGACCGGGACGGCATCGAGATCCCGCTGCCGCAACTGGTAGTCAACACACCGGAGACAACGGCCAGGCCTGCGCCGCGCGAACCGCAGCACGCCATGGCCGGCAGCCGCTAAGACAGCAAGGGCGCTGCGAACCCGCCCTTGCTGGCGCTCCGCGGAGGGCTTGCGGATTAAGCGTCGTACCCCGGATTCACGCGATCGAGTTTGCGCAGCATCGTCGGCCATTCCAGCTGACCGAACGGGCGCCGGGTGCCCCGCTGATAGAGGTGCGTCGTATGGTCGACCACTTCCTTAGGCGGCAGCGACAGTTCGGTGTTGCATGACAACGCGGTGACCTGGATCTGGCACGCGCGCTCGAGCCGCCACATGTTGTTGAAGCACTCGGCGACGCTCGGCCCCACCGTGAGCAGGCCGTGGTTGCGCAACACCATCGCCTCGCGCTCGCCCAGGTCGGCGACCAGACGTTCCTGCTCGTCCATGTTGAGCGCGATGCCTTCGTAGTCGTGATACGCGATGTCGGCGAAGCGCATCGACGTCTGCGCGACCGGCAGCACGCCGCATTTCATCGCCGACACCGCCATCCCGGCAATCGTGTGCGTGTGGATCACGCAGTCGACATCGTGCCGTGCCTTGTGCACGGCGCTGTGGATCACGTAGCCGGCCTTGTTGACGCCGTACTTCGTCGCGTTGAACAGCACGTTGCCGTCGATGTCGATCTTGATCATGTCCGAGGCGGTCATCTCTTCGTAGAGCATGCCGTACGGGTTGATCAGGAACTCATTCTCCGTGCCGGGGACGCGCGATGAAATATGGTTGGCGATCATCTCGACCATGTCGTAGACCGCCATCAGCCGATAGCACGCGGCCAGGTCGACGCGGGCCTTCCACTCGGCCTCGCTGACCTGCTCCTTGACCGAGCGCGACGGATCGTACGCGTTGCGATCGGCGATCTTCGCGTCACCACCCGGAACCGCCATCTCGGCGCCGGCGCCTTGCGTCTGTGTCTGATCCATCTTGAACTCCTCGTGGGGTGAACTGTTGAAAGTCAGGCACGGCGGGCATGGGTGCCCGCAGACGTACCGGCGATCCTGCCGAACACGGCACCGGAGGTGAGGCCGGTGCCGCCTGGATAGTTGTGAAAGAACAATCCGCCGACCATCTCGCCGGCGGCAAAGAGCCCGGGGATCACATTGCCTCCGGTGTCTTCGACGGCCGCATCGCTCGACACTTTCACGCCGCCGAAAGTGAAGGTGACGCCGCAGGTCACCGCATACGCCTCGAACGGGCCCTGATCGAGCGTGTTCGCCCAGTTCGACTTCGGCACGCGCAGGCCCACGGTGCCGCGGCCGTCCTTCACCGAAGGGTTGAACGGCACCTGCGTCTGCACCGCGCGGTTGTATGCGTCGATCTCGGCCAGGCAACGCGTCGGCTCGACGCCGTCGAGCTTCTGCACCAATTGCTCGAGCGTGTCGGCGCGCACCTTGGTCATCTGCTTGATCCGGTATTCGTCGCGCAGCATGCCGATCACCTTCTGATCGAAGATCTGCCAGGCGAACATGCCGGGCTGCGCGAGGACCACCGCACCATACTTGGCATAGGTGTAGTTGCGGAAGTCGGCGCCTTCGTCAACGAAGCGCTCGCCGTTCGCGTTGACCATGATGCCGAGCGGATAGCTGTGCTTCTGGAAGTTGTCGCCGACGGCGAGATCGCCGAATGCGGGGGCGTTCTGGTCCCAACCGACCGCATGACAGCCCGACCAGTGGCCATAGGGCTGCGCGCCGGCGTCCAGCGCCATCCTGAGTCCCAGCCCGGTGTTGTAGCGCGTGCCGCGGACCTTGGCGAGATCCCAGCTCGGGCCAAGGTAGCGGGCGCGCATTTCGGCGTTGGACTCGAACCCGCCGCACGCGAGCACGACCGACTGCGCGCGCAGATCGAATCGTTCGCCCTTGCGCTTGACCCGCACGCCGCACACTGCCCCGAGTTCGTCCTGGATCAGCGACTGCGCCGCGGTCTCGTAGAGAATCTCGATTCCCTCGCGCGCCGCCGCCTTGTGCAGATTGTCGACCAGCCCGGGGCCACCGCCCCAGGCCTCGCAGGCGAGGCCACCCCAGAACTTCACGCGCCCGTTCACCTTGAACGACTGGCGCCCGTAGGCGGCATTGAAGCGCACGCCCTTCCTGCTCATCCAGACCAGCGTCGGGTGGCTGCGTTTGACCAGGATCTCGGTCAACTCGGGGTCACAACGGTACTGCGTGATCCGGCCCATGTCGTCGAAGAACTGCGCTTCGGTGTACGCGCCGAAATCGACGTCGCGCTTCTCGTCGGCGGTCAGGTCGGGGATGAACTGCGCGAGGTCGTCGGCGTCGTTGAACACGACCCGCATCACGCCCGCGGTGTAGCGGCTGTTGCCGCCGCAGTCGTCCAGCGGTGCCGCCTCGAGCATCACGACGCGCGCGCCGTGCTCGCGTGCCGCGAGTGCCGCGCACGATGCCGCGTTGCCGGCACCGACGACTACGACATCGTATTCACCTGCCAGGTCCGGCATCGGAAGCCTCCAGCGCGACAGTCTCTCCGGTGGCCTGGCGTCGATGCGCTCTTGTGCGACCGGGCAAAGTCGGAAGACGCTAGTATATACCCCGAGGTCAGGCAGCGATGCGGCTGCGCCGCGCCGCGTCCGCGTCCATCCGTTATGCCGATTCCGCCGGGTGGGCGCGCAGCAGATGGCGCGATCGCCGCGCGCGGCAACGGCGCCCCGGCTACGCCCGCCTACTCCGCCTTCGCCCCGGTGGCCTTCACGACCTTGGTCCACTTGTCGAGTTCGTTGCGCACGAATCCGGCGAACTCGCGGCTGCTGCCGCCGATCACCTCGTAGCCTTGCGCGACCAGCGCCTCGCGCACCGCAGGCAGGGCGATCGCCTTGTTGGCTTCGGCATTGAGGCGCTCGACGATCGCCTCCGGCGTGCCCGCCGGAGCGAACACGCCGAACCATGCGATCACCTCGTAGCCCTTCACGCCGCTCTCGTCGATCGTCGGCAGTTCGGGCCACCACGACAGCCGTTTGGGCGTGGTCACGGCGAGCATGCGTACCTTGCCGGCCTTGGCCAGGCCGATCGCATTCGGAATGTTCGGGAACATCATCGCCACCTCGCCGGCGAGCACGGCCTGCACGCCCTGCGGCCCGCCCTTGAATGGAACGTGGCCGATCTTCACGCCTGCGAGCAGACCGAACAGTTCGGCCGCCATGTGCTGCGAGGTGCCGGTGCCGCCCGATGAAAACAGCAGTTCGCCCGGACGCTTGCGTGCGAGCGCCACCAGCTCCTTGACGGAATTCACCGGTAGCGCATTCGAGACGATCAGCACGTTCGGACTCGAGGCGAGGTTGATCACCGGCGCGAAATCCTTGATCGGATCGTAGGCGATCTTCGGCTGCAACACGGGGTTGATCACATGCGACGCACCGCCGATCAGCAACGTGTAGCCGTCAGGCGCTGCACGCTGCACCGTCTCGGTGGCGACGAGTCCACCGGCACCGGGCCGGTTGTCGACGATCACCGTCTGGCCCAGCGTTCGGCTCATCGGGTCGCCCACCAGCCGTGCCAGGATGTCGACCGCCGAACCCGGCGCGAGCGTCGCGATCAGACGCACCGGGCGCGTCGGGTAGGACTGTGCGAAGCCGAGCACCGGTACCAGTGCCAGCGCCGCGACGCTGCAAACAGTCAATCGGGTCGTCATGGTGTTAAGCGGCGTGTCGCGTCTCACTCTGCTTTCGCTCCGGTTGCCTTGACCACCTTCGCCCACTTGTCGAGCTCGCTGCGTACGAACAGGGTGAACTCCTTGACGCTGCCGCCGAGCAACTCGAAGCCTTGCGACACCAGCGTCTCGCGCACTGCGGGGACACCGAGCGCCTTGTTCGATTCGACATTCAACCGCTCGATCACCGCGTCGGGGGTGCCGGCGGGCGCGAACAGACCGAACCAGGCGATCACTTCATAGCCGGGCAGACCGAGTTCGGCGATCGTCGGCAGTTCGGGCCACCACGACAGGCGCTTCGGTGTGGTGACGCCGAGGATCCGTATCTTGCCGGCCTTGGCGAGCCCCATCGCGTTCGGAATGTTCGGGAACATCAGCGCCACGTCGCCTGCGAGCACTGCCTGTACCGCCTGCGGTGTGCCCTTGAAGGGGATATGCGTCATCTTCACCCCCGACATCATGCTGAACAGTTCCGCCCCCATGTGGTGCGACGTGCCGGTGCCCCCCGACGCGTAAAGCAGTTCCCCGGGGCGCTTGCGCGCAAACGCGATCAGTTCCTTGACCGAGGTCACCGGCAGCGAGTTCGACGCGATCAGCACGTTCGGACTCGACGCCAGGCTCACTACCGGGGCAAAGTCCTTGATCGCGTCGTAGGGAATCTTCGGTACCAGCGACGGATTGATGCCATGCGAGGCGATCGAACCGACCAGCACGGTGTAGCCGTCGGGTGCTGCGCGCTGCACCGATTCCGCCGCCACGATGCCACCCGCTCCGGGCCTGTTCTCGACGATGATTTGCTGGCCGATCTGTCGGCTCACCGCGTCACCGACCACGCGCGCCACGATGTCGATCGCCGACCCGGGGGGCAGCGTGGCGATCCAGCGCACCGGCTTGACCGGATACGACTGTGCGTTGCCGACCTCGGGAGCGAGCGCCAGGCCGACGAGCGTGAGACACGCAGCGGACACACCAAACGGACGAATCGACATGAGCGGCCTCCCTTCCATCTCTACGAGCGGGTTGTGGGTCATCACCGTACCGCGACATGACCGAGCAGCCCGGCCATGCCGACCATCATCTGTTCGAGATCCTTCAGTGCGTTCGTCCGGGGCTGCGCGGCGGTGTGCGGCGTGATCGTCACGTTCGGGAACGCGAGCAGCGGATCGTCCGCACTGCCCGGCTCGTCGTACGGCGTGTCGAGACCGAACCCGCCGAGATGCCCCGACGCCAGCGCATCGAGCACCGCCTGCCGCTCGATCAGGTCGGAGCGCGAGGAGTTGACGAGGATCGTTCCGGGCTTCATCTGCGCGATACGACCGCGGTCGAGGATGTGGCGGGTCGAGGCATTGCCCGGAAGCTGCACGCTGACATAGTCGCTCTGCGCGAGCAGCGCTTCGATCGGTGCGTACTCGGCACCGAATACGCCGGCTTCGGCGGCAGGCACCGGCGTGCGCTGCCAGTACAGCACGCGCATGCCCATCGCCGTCGCGCGTGAGGACAGCTCGCGACCGATTTCGCCGAAGCCCACGATGCCCAGCGTCGACTCGTACAGCATCCGGATTCCGGGGATGCGCGCCCAGTTCGAATTACCGGTGTGTCGACGGTCGTACATCTTCGGTTGGTAGCCCGCTGCCTGCAGCTGTTCCGTGCTGAGCAGACCGTGCGTGATGTGCAGTTTCTTCGCAATGTCGAGCATCAGCGCAAGCGAGTGTTCAGCGCATGCGATGTTCGAACGCCGGCGCTGGGTCGCCACCGGCAGACCACGCGCACGGCACGCCACGACATCGATTGCACGCAGCACCGTGCCGTACTTCTGCACGAGGCGCAGTTCGTTTGCGACGGCAAGCTCTTCAGCGCCGACTGCCAGCGACTCGGTCACCAGCGCCTGCGCACCGGGGAGCTTGCTGCGCAATTCCTCTTGCGATTTCGCGGTCACGACGGTGGCCGGATACATCGTGCCGACCTGCGCGCGCACGCCCTCGCACCATGAAGGGAAATCGGCGGTATGCGCGAAGAAATCGATGAACGCCTCGGTGCGCTCGGCGGTGACGGTCGGATCGAGCACGACCTGCAGAATTCGCGGGAACGGGTCGTCCTCGACGACGATCAGCGGCTGGCGGGAATCGGCCATGACAGGATCAACCTTTCTTCGGCGGTAACGGTTCGAAATCAGCGTCGAGTGCCTGCAGCACCCGGGTCAGCATGTTGTACGCGCCCACCAGCATCGTGAGCTCGACGATCTGGCGTTCGTCGAAATGCGTGCGCAGCGCTGCGAAGACCGTGTCGGGGACGTGGACATCGCGGGTCATTGCATCGATGTAGGCAAGTGCTGCACGTGAGCGCGCGTCGAACGCCCGGGACGCCGACGTGGCGGCGATTCCCAGCGTACCGCGGCCGGCTGCATCGGCGCCGACACCGGCGACGCCGTCGCGCGCGCGGTCGATGTCGTCATCGACGTCGCTCCAGCGTGCCTCGGGCACACCGATCGCGGCGATCTGCTCTGGCGAGAAGCCTTCTTCCTCGGCATACACGCCCGCGTGCACGCGGCGGACATATTCACATCGGGTCACCACCGCCACCCGCAGGATCACCAGTTCGCGTACGAAGCCGTCGAGCTTGGTCTCCCAGCGCAACGCCGAATTCTGCTCGTACCAGGCCATCGCGGCTGCCGGACTGTGCAGCATCAATCGGTAGATCATCGACAGCGTACCGCGGCGCCCGCCGCGTATCGTGCCGATCTCGGCGGCGAGTTCCGGATGCTCGTGTTCCTCGATCAGGCTGACCCGTGCCATCCCCGTCTCCAGTCGTTCGTCCCGTTCCCCGTACCGTCGTTCCCATGGCGCACGGTGTCGGTCGCGTACCGGGTTGCCCGCACGACGTTCGCGTACGGTCGTACTCATGAGTTGCGCGCCTGCGGTCGTGCGCGAGGCGCTCAAGGGTCGCTATTATGCGGGTCGACCTTGTCCTGGAGTGCGCCCGACGATGAAACCCTGCCGCGGTCCCGACGATCGACCCACTCGCCCGACGTATTCGATGCCGGCGCGCGCCTGCGATACGCACTGCCATGTGTTCGGTCCGTACGACCGCTTCCCGCTGTCGCCGACTCGCAGCTTCACCCCACCCGAGATCGACTTCGAGCGACTGCGGGGATTGCACGACTTCCTCGGCATCGAGCGCTCGGTGCTGGTACAGGCGAGTTGTCACGGCACCGACAACGCGGCGATGCTCGATGCGATCGCGCGCAGCGGTGCACGCTATCGCGGCGTCGCGATCGTCGGCGCCGGGTTCTCCGACGCCGACTTCGCGCACCTGCACGCGTCGGGCGTGCGCGGGGTGCGCTTCAATTTCGTCGCACACCTGGGCGGCGCGCCCGATCTCGACTTCTTCCGCAACACGCTGAAGCGCATCGCGCCGCTCGGCTGGCATGTGCAATTGCACTTCGACGCGCAGGACATCCTCACCTATCGCACGCTGTTCGACGAGATCGAGATTCCTTTCGTCATCGATCACATGGGCCGGGTACGCGCGACCGACGGCGTCGAGCAGCCGGCGTTTCGCCAGTTGCTGGCGCTGCTCGTCGACAACCCGCGAGCCTGGGTCAAGGTCTCCGGGTCGGAGCGGTTATCGGTCGCCGGCCGCCCGTTCCACGACGCGACGCCGTTCGTGCGCGCACTCTATGCGGCCGCTCCCGAGCGTACGCTGTGGGGTACCGACTTCCCGCATCCGAACCTCGCCGGCGACATGCCGAACGACGGCGCACTGGTCGACCTGTTCGCGCACAACCTGCCGGACGAACGCGATCGGGTGCGCGTGCTGGTCGACAATCCGCAGCGGCTGTACTGGGCAGATTGATTCGTTCAGACCGCTGCCGACCCGCGCTCATCGTCCGTCTCCAACGTCCCGGATCGAAGTATGCGCCGGGCCGATGAGCGAGCCCGACTCGGCTACGTCGATCCCGTCACCTTTCAGGTGACGGGTCCCTCGCCGCGGGCCTCGCGTGCTCATCGCTGTCGCGCCCGCACCAGCCCCGCTTCGAGAAACACCGGATACATCGCATCGTCCTCGGCCACTAGACGCTTGGCGGTATCGGTACGACCCGCAGGCTGGACGACGAAGCCGGCGCTGCGCGCCTTCTCGATGAACTCCTTGTCGCGCAACACTTCCAGGAACCTCGTCTCGAGCACCGCCAGGCGATCGGCCGGTATGCCCTTCGGCCCGGCGATGTAGCGCCACGAGCCGGCGACGAAGTCGACGCCCTGTTCACGGAACGTCGGCACGTCGGGCACCATGAAGCTGCGCTCGGTACCGGCGATTCCGATCGCGCGCACGGCGCCCGACTTGTGGTGCTGGGCGATGTCGGGCGGGGGCACGGTCACCGAATCGATCTCGCCCGAGAGCAGCGCCTGTACCGTCGGCGCGTACCCGGCATACGGCACCTTGTTGAGCTTGAGCCCGAGGCGGCGCTCCAGCATCGACGCCGCCACATGCGACGACCCGCCCGGCTGATCGTTGCCATTGCGCAACTTGCCCGGGTTGGCCTTCGCCTGCGCGATGTAGTCGGCGACCGTCTTGATGCTCGTCTTCGTGTTCACGGAAAGCACGAACGCATCCTCACCGAAAAACGCGATCGGCTCGAAGTCGGCCAATGCATTGGCGTTCGCATTGTTGTACTGCGCGAACACCGCACCCGTCGCCACCATGCCGATCGTGTAGCCGTCCGGCTTCGACGATGCCATCTCCTTCAGACCGATCGTGCCCCCCGCCCCTGGGCGGTTGACCACCACCACCGGCACGCCCATGCGCTTGCTTGCGGCATCGGCGACAAGTCGCATCGCGATGTCGCTGCCGCCACCGGGCGGCCACGGAACGATCAGGGTGATCGGCTGCGACGGGTATGCCTGAGCCCTCGTCGCTTGCGGAGTTGCCATCAGTGCGAATGCAACGATGGCCAGCGCGACCAGTGCGCGCCTCCCGGGGCGGTTGAGCCACGAGGCGATCCGAGGACGAAAGGACTCGACGATGTTCATGATGATTCTCCCTGTGTTGTCCGCGCCCGATGGGGAGCGCGTCCCTGTGGTTTCTCCCGCGATAGGCACCGGCGCTAGATCCGGCGCACGACTTCGCCGGCCGCCGCCAAGCTGCGCCGCCGATCGGCGAGTTCACCGGTGGTGACCAGCACGGTCTCGGTCACCCCCGCGTCCACATACTCCCTCAACCGCCGCGCGCAGGTTTGCACGTTGCC
The DNA here is from genome assembly GCA_014379045.1 of Burkholderiales bacterium. Lineage (GTDB taxonomy): Bacteria > Pseudomonadota > Gammaproteobacteria > Burkholderiales > CAIKXV01 > CAIKXV01. The sequence continues at coordinate 10,195 of JACMMK010000390.1, read as the reverse complement.
CGTCACCGTGAACGCATCGACCGCTTCTTCCGGAACGAGCGCGGTGGCCGCATCGAGATCGCGCCTCGACACCGCGGCGATGATGCCGGCCTGGTCGATCGGCAGCCCAGAGTCCGCGATGCAGTCATCCAGAAACCTGTTGCGCAACAGGAACGCAAGCTTCTTTCGTGCCAGCAGGCGCGCATCGGCTTCGCTCCCTTCGGCGACGATGAAGATGATGTACGCGGCCCGGCGCAGCTCGGCGAGCTCACGATTGCCCGCCTGCGCCGCGCCTGCGGCGAGCGCGAGCGACTGGCGCACGTACTGCACAGTCAGTCCGGCAGAGAGCACCAAACCGTCGGCGAGGGTGCCGGAGAGCTTCAGCATTTGCTCCTTCATCGGCGCCAGGTAGATCGGGATCCGGTACGGCGCCGCGAACGCCAGCTTGGCGCCCGCGAGCGCGAACGTCGCGCCCTGCAGGTGCACTGGCTGCTCCGACCACAGCGCCCGCAGCGCGTTCACGTAGTCGCGGATCGCCGCGATCGGCTTCACCACCGCCTGCCCCGACTCCTGCAGGAACAGCGGGTTGCCGACACCGATCGCGACTTCGAGCCGCTCGGGGGCCATCTCCGCGATCGATGCGAGCGCCATCGCGGTGGGCGTCGGATGCCGAAGGTACGGGCTGAGGGCCGTCGGTACCAGGCGCACCCGCTCGGTCGCGGCGGCGATGGCCGCCGCGGTGACGATCGTGTCGCGATAGCCGAGATGATCGGCGATCCAGATCGACGCGGCGCCGGCCGCCTCGGCCTCGCGCGCGATGGCGACGGCATCGCGCACCGGCGCGAAGCCGTCGAAGCTGATGCCGAAGCGGGTCATGTCACGGATATCCTTTTTCCACGAGGGTGCGCACCTCTGCGACGTTCAGATCGGCGATGCCCATCTTGCCGAGGTTGAGCCCGGTCTCGCGCCAGCGCTTACCGGTGATCGCGCTCGCCACGGTGATCATCGCATCGGTGACCGGTGCCTCGACGCCGGCGAGCCGCGCCAGTTCCGAGAACGGGACGAGGCCGAACGGAATGTCCTCGTTGAAGAAGCGATGATCGACCGAGGTCGGCGCCTTGATCCAGCGATTCGGCTCGCTGTGGTGGAACACGTCGTACGCCGTCCCCCCCGCGCGGCCCGCCTCGTCGGTGTAGCCCATCTGGAAGAAGTGTTCCGAGATGCGGTCGACGTGGCACCCGAACGCGAGCGCGATCGCACACCGCTCGACGTCGAGACGGTCGATCAGCGCGCCGACCGAGGGCGTGATCCCGTCGTAGTAGTGGCAGAAGTCGCCGCCGGTCGATTCGACGCGGCCGAGGTTGCAGAGGAACGCCGGCGGGTGATGGATCGCATTGGTGTAGGGGAACAGCGTGTCGAGCACCGTCGGCACCGGATGGATCGCCGGGAACAGCGGACGCAGACGCTCGGCGAGTTCGGCGGTATGGCTCGCCGGAAACGCCGCGAAGCGCAGTTTCGCGGCGACGCGCGTGATGCGCACGCCCTCGGGCGCGACCTTGCGGCAGATGTACGGCAGCGTCGAGGTCACGCACGTGACCGGCGTCGCGTGGCCGAGTCCGCGCAGCGTATTCGGCAGCAGCGTCAGCGTCTGGCCCGGTGCCGCCATCAGCACCTGCCCGGGTGCCAGGTGCGGCGCGACCCGCGAGGCGATGTTCTCGTGCGCCTGCGCCGGCGCGAGGATCAGCACGGCATCCGCGCCCGCCATCGCCTCGGCCGGATCGGTCGTGACCCGGCCGATCCGGATGAAGCCTTCGCCGAGCACACCCTCGAAGCCGATGCCGCCCGCGGCCACGAGCGGCTCGAGCGTCGAGGCACTCCTGCCCCACAGGCGCACGTCGTACCCGCGCTGGGTCAGGTCGACCGCGGCAGCGCAGCCACCGTTGCCTGCGCCCATGATCGCGACCCGCTCGACCGCCCTCATCTGCCTCCCTTTCCGCGTGCGCGCCGCGCCGGGCAACAAGTTCGCTATGCGTCGACCGCGTACCTTCGCAGCTTCTCTTCGTCGACTTCGATGCCAAGCCCGGGCCCCTCGGGCACGAGCAGGCAGCCCTGCTCGAACGCGAACGGCGTCCTAATGATGTCGTCGAGATACTTGCGGCCCGCGACCTTCGTGCGCTCGATCTCGGCGGTCGAGGTCACCGGTATCGTGCCGGCCAGGGTGATTTCCGGCGCCGCTGCGGCCAGATGCAGGTTCGCGGCATTGCCGATGCCCATCTCGGCCGAGCCGTTGATGTCGCACTGCATGCCGTGTGCGCCGGCGACGGTCAGCAATCGCTTCGCCTTCCACAGGCCGCCGGGCTTGGTGTAGTAGACCGACAGGTACTGGGCCGCTTTCGCCGCGGCGATCGCGGTCACGTCGCGCTCGGTCCACGCACTCTCGTCGGCCATCACCGGCACGTCGCACCGCGCCGACACCTCGGCCATCGCCGCGATGCCGTCGACGGGCTGCTCGACATACGAAATGTCGTACTCGGTCATCCGCCGAACCGCATGCACCGCATCGCGCCAACTCCGGTACCCCTGGTTAGCATCGACGCGGATCCGTGGCGCATCCCCGATCGCCCGCCGCACGGCCCGCACGATCGCCACGTCGCGCTCGATATCGACCCCGATCTTGATCTTCAACGTGGTGATGCCCTCGTCGATGACCTTCACCGATTCGGCCACCGCGTCATCGATCTCCATCAGCCCGATGCTGTGCGCAAGTGCGACGCGGTCGCGGAAGCGCCCGCCCAGCAACTGATAGACGGGTACGCCGATGCTACGTGCCACCGCATCGATCAACGCCACCTCGACCGAGGCTTTCGCGTACGGGTATCCGCGCAGCGCGCGGTTCATCGCCGCGTGCACGGCTTCGAACTGACGCACGTCGACGCCCTTCAGCGCGGGGACGAGGTGATCGCGAATGACCACGACCGTGGCGCGCGGGGTTTCCCCGTAACGCGCGGCATCGTCGCCCCCCCAGGTCTTGATCGGCTGCGCTTCGCCCCAGCCGATGCTGCCGTCGTCGAGCAGCGCCCGCGTCACCACATAGCCGGCGCCGATCGCCGAATCGAGCCCCACCCAGCGATGGACGCGGCGCGGCGGCAGCGCGACCAGGAATGTGTCGAGCTTTTCGAGCCGCAGTGCGTCGGCGTGCGTCATCCGACCGGGATCAGTTCGTCGTTGCTGCAGAGGTTGCCTGTGATCGCATCGAAACCGTCCGCGGTGATCACGTACATGTCCTCGACGTGAAACCCCATCTCGCCGGGGATCATGTACAGCGGCTCCATCGTGAACGTGATGTTCGGCGCGAACACGATGTCGCGGGTGTCGGTCAGGTACGGCTCTTCGTGGATCGTCTGGCCGATGCCGTGCCCGAGGAATTTCAGCGTCGGCTCGATGTCGTGCTCGCGACAGATGCGGACATACGTCCGATACACGTCGGCCACCGCGGTGCCCGGTTTCAGCATCATCTTGCAGGTGTCGCGTGCGCCCATGAGTGCGGCCCAGATCCGCTGCTGGCGCTCGGTCGCCGTGCCGGCGACCGCGGTGCGTGTGACGTTCGAGCGATAGTTGTCCACGTCGCCCAGCACTTCGATCCGGATCAGGTCGCCCGCCTCGATCTTCTTCGCGGTCGTGCCGCAGTTCGTGATCGAACTGTTGGCACCCGAGCCGACCCGGTACTTGAAGTTCGACGACCCGCCGGCGATCAGGCGGTCAACCAGTTGCCGGGCGACATCGATCTCGGTCATGCCGATCTTGACCTCTCCGAGCACCTCGCCGATCACCCGCTCGCTAAGCGTGCCGACGCGCCTCAGCGTGGCGATTTCCTCGTCGCTCTTGATCATCCGCGTGCGGAAGAAGAGGTCGGCACAGCCGACGAACTCGGCCGACGGCAGGCGTTTGCGCAGCTGGATGTAGTCGACCGCTGGCATGAAATCGAGTTCGATCGCGATCCGGCCGGTGTCGACACCGGCTTCGATCAGCGCATCGGCGAGCAGGTTCGCCGGGTCTTCGGTGAACTGGTTGTACGGCCGTATGTCGGTGAAGCGCGAACGCGCACGCGCCTGGATCTCTTCGACGTTGACGACGATCTGGCACGCGAACGAGTCACCGGCCAGCACGACGATCGTGCGCCGGAAGCGGTTCGTCAGATGGCTCGGCACGAGGAAGCCCGCCGCGTAGGTGACGTTGTCCTGCGACAGCGCGACCAGGGCAGCGTGGCCCGCGTCGTGCATCGCGGCGCGCAGGCGGCGCAGGGCAGGGTGTTCGGATTCGCTGGTCATCGCGCGCTGTACTCCCGCTGAAAAGGCTTCGGCAGTTCGGGGCCCGGCTGCACGAAAATTCGCCGACGTTTCCACCATGCTAGCAACACGGGGCCGCGATCGGCAACAGACCGGTGGAAACGTTCGTCAACGCCTCTCTTCTCTTCTCCAAACGCTCATCCGGCGCGCGCTCAAGCCACGCTTGACCCCTGCACCCTGCGGAAAACGACGCGCGACCTTACGCCGGCGTGATTCCCGTCGCCTTGATCACCCGCCCCCACTTCTCCACCTCGCTTTTTACGTAGCCCGCAAACGCGTCCTGCGCGCCACCGCGCGGATCGAAGCCCAGCGTCACCAGCCGTTCGCGTACCTCGGGCAGCTTCAGCGCGAGATTCACTTCCTCGTTCAGCCGGCGACCGAGCGCGACGGGCAGTTTGGGCGGTCCGAACACGCCGATCCACGAGCTGTTCTCGAACTCGGCGAAGCCGGCCTCGCGCAACGTCGGCACGTCGGGCAGCAGGGGCATCCGCGTCCTGGCAGCGACGGCGAGCACGCGCAGCGCATTGCCCTTGATCTGACCGAATGCGGTGGGGATCGTCGTCACCGCCATGTCGACCTGCTGCGCGACGGTCGCCGACACTGGCGCGATACCGCCGGCATACGGGACATGCACCGGCTCGATGCCGCTCAGCGGACGGAACACGAACTCGGCGGTGAGGTGCTCGGTCGTGCCGACCCCGGCCGTGGCGAACGTGAACCGGCCCGCCTTCGCCGACTTGACGAAGTCCATCAGTCCTTTCGTAGGGTTCGAGCCATGGACCGCGAAGATCGTCGGCGTGCTCGCCGCGTTGACGATCGGCATCAGCGCGTTGACCGGGTCCACCGCGTCCTTCGAGACGTTGGCATTGACCGAGATCGCCGCCGTCGTCACCAGCAGCGTATGGCCATCGGGCTGCGCCGCGGTGACGATCTTCGCGCCGAGCGCCCCTCCGGCGCCCGGCCGGTTGTCGACGATCACCTGCTGGCCGAGCCGCTCCGACAGGCGCACGCTCAGCGTGCGCGCGATCGTGTCGGCGATGCCCCCGGCGCCGAACGCGACGACCAGCCGAATGGCGCGCACTGGATACGCGGACTGCGCCAACACCGGTCGCGCGAGCGCGCCGCATGCGACCCCCGCCAGCGCCTGCAGCAGCCTGCGCCTCGATCTCGCCGGCTCGTCGATCACACTTGGGTCGTCGCTCACTTCGCGCGCCCCTCCGCGATCAGCGCGTACAACTGTGCCGGCGTGATCGGCGTCTGGTTGATGCGCACCGCGAACGGCGCCAGCGCATCCTCGAGCGCCGACATGATCGCCGGCGTCATAGGGATCACCCCGCACTCGCCGACGCCCTTCACGCCGATCGGATTGATCGGCGTCGGCGACTCCTGGTGGTAGAGCTCCATCCGCGGCATCTCGGTCGAGGTCACCAGCAGGTATTCACCGAGATTGGTCGTCACCGGCTGCGCGTTCTCGTCGAAGCCCATCCATTCGAACAGCGCATTGCCGACCCCATGCGCGATGCCCCCGGCCAGCTGCCCTTCGACGATCAGCGGGTTGATCAGGCGCCCGGAGTCGTGGACGAACACGATGCGGTGGATGCGCACGCCTCCGGTCTCGACGTCGACCTCGAGTTCGACCACCGCGGTGCCGTTGGCGAACGCCATGTCGTCGAGCACGACCTGCTCGGTCGCCTCGAGCCCGGCCGAGACTCCACCGGGCAGCGAGTAACCGGCGATGCCGGCAAGCGAACGGGCGACCACGCCGAACGCGACGCGTCGTGCGGGCTGGCCGACGACGACGACCTCAGTGGCTTCGATGTCGAGTTCATGTTCGGTCGCCTTCAGCAACGTCGCTGCCACCTGCAACAGCTTCGCTCGCACCTTCGTCGCGGCGACATGTGCCGACGACCCGGCGACGACCGTCTGCCGGCTGTTGGAGCCACCGAGGCCCATCGCGGTCGCCGCGGTGTCGCCGGTAGTGACGGTGATGTTCGACAGATCGCGTCCCAGCTGCTCGGCGACGATCTGCGCGAGCATCGTGCGCGTGCCCTGCCCCATCGCGGCGGCGCCGGCGTAGACGTGTACCTTGCCCGACGACCCGATGCGCACCGTCACCGATTCGAACGGGCCGCGGCCGGTGCCCTTGACGAAGTTGGACAGCCCGATGCCCAGATGCCGCCCGTCGGTGCGTGCGCGCGCCTGCCGTGCGGGGAAGCCGACCCAATCGGCGCGCTCGAGCGCCTCGCTCATGCACTTCGGGAAGTCGCCGCTGTCGAGCGTCACCCACTGGCCGCCGCGCGCTTTCAGTTGAGTGCGATAAGGCATGCTGGTCGCGGGAACGAGATTGCGCCGGCGCACCTCGGCGCGATCAAGCTTCAACTCGCGCGCGACGCGGTCGAGCAGGCGTTCCATCACGAAGGTGCCCTGCGGATGTCCGGCGCCGCGTACCGGCGTCACCGGCACCTTGTTGGTCAGCGCGACCTTCACCTGCATCGCATAGTGCGGCACTTCGTAGCCGAGCGGGACGTTCTCGGCCGAGTTGTGCGGCAGGTTGATGCCGCGCGCCGTGTACGCGCCATGGTCGTGGACGATCTCGCCGCGCAGACCGAGCACGCGCCCTTGGGCATCGACCGCGATCGCCGTGTCCCAGTACTGATCACGCTCCTGCGTCGTCGCGATGAAGTGCTCGCGTCGATCCTCGATCCACTTGACCGGCCGCCCGACCAGCCGCGCGGCGAGCGTCACGCACACTTCCTCCGGATAGGTGACGAGCTTCGGTCCGAAGCCGCCGCCGACATCCGGCGTCGCCACCCGGATCTGGTTCTCGTGCAGCCCGAGCATTTCGCAGATCACGCGCATCGCCGCGTGCGGCATCTGCGTCGACGTCCACAGTGTCGTGCGATCTTCGAGCGCGTCGTGCTGCGCGACGCAGCCCCGGCATTCGATCGAGTGGCTGCCGCCGCGGTGCTGCCAGAACGATTCGTGGAACACGTGTGCGGCGTCGGTGAATGCGCGTTCGACGTCGCCGTAGGTCATGTCGAACTCGGCGAGCAGGTTGTGCGGCGACTCGCGATGCACGAGCGGCGCGTCGGTTGCGAGCGCCGCGCGACAATCGGACACCGCCGGCAGCGGATCGAAGTCGATGTCGACCAGCGTCGCCGCATCCTCGGCGAGATAGCGGTCGTCGGCGAGCACGATCACGATCGGCTCGCCGACATGCACGGTTTCGTCGGCAGCGAGCACCGGGCGGTGATGGTCCTGCTTGTAGTGCGAACTGGGTAACCCGACGACCAACCGGTCGGTCACCAGGTGTGGGCGCAGATCGTCGTAGCTGAACACCGCGTGCACCCCGGGCGCCGCGCGCGCCGCACTCGCATCGATGCTGCGGATCACGGCATGCGCATGCGGGCTGCGTACGAACGCCGCCTGCAGCAGTCCCGGCAGATGGATATCGTCGACGAAGCGACCCCTGCCGGTGAGGAGGGCGTCGTCCTCGAGGCGCGGCACGCGCGCGCCGAGCAACGTCGCGCCGGGTCGGTGTGGATCCGCAGGTTCGCAGAGAAGGTCAGCGTTCGAGCCCCCCTCGGGGCCACCGGGCCTGGCCAGCAAACTCATCGTACGTCCGCCGTGCGCGCTGGTGCTTCGCGCATCGTGCGCGCCGCAGCCAGCGTCGCGTCGACGATCGCCTGATACCCGGTGCACCGACACAGGTTGCCCGAGATCGCCACGCGCACTTGATCCTCGCTCGGATCGGCCTGGTCACGCAGCAGTTCGACCAGGGTGGTGAGCATGCCCGGCGTACAGAATCCGCATTGCAGACCGTGGTGATCCTTGAACGCCTGTTGCAACGGATGCAACGTGCCATCGGCCGCCGCGATGCCCTCGACGGTGGTGATCTCGTGCCCGTTCGCCTGCACCGCGAGCATCAGGCAGGCGCGCGCCGAGCGCCCGTCCACCAGCACCGTGCAGGCGCCGCAGACACCGTGTTCGCAGCCCAGATGGGTGCCGGTCAGGCCGAGCTGGTGGCGCAGAAAATCCGCGAGCGTATGGCGTACCTCGACGTTCGCATCGACAGGCTTGGCGTTGACCGACAGTGCGATGCGGCGGCTAGGTACGGGATCCATCGGTGTTCCTCAGTGCGTCGGAGCGTGTGCGCGCGTGTGCGCCGCGTCGAGTGCGCGGCGCGCGAGCACGACCGCGAGTTGCTGGCGATACGAGGCCGGGGCATGCACGTCCTCCATCGCCTCGAGCGTCCGGCACGCTTCGGTCGCGTCGCGAAACAGCGCGGCCGACGCGGTCTGTCCGGTCAACGCGTGCTCGACCGCGCTGACGCGCACCGGCGCCGCACCGATGCCGCCGATCGTCAACGATGCGCGCGTGATGCGTCCGCCGGCATCGACCACGAGCAGTGCCGCGGCGAGCACGATCGCATAGTCCCCGTGGCGGCGTGCGAACTCGACGAAGCCGTAGCCGTGCCCCGCGGGCCAGTCGGCGACCTCGACCGCAGTGACCAGTTCGTCGGGCTCGAGCGACGGCGTCATGTAGCCCGCAGGAAACTCGGCGAACGCGATGCGTCGCTCTCCGCGCACGCTGCGCACCGTCACGGTCGCATCGAGCGCAGCACATACCGCCGGCAACTCGGCCGCCGGATCGAGCTGGCAGAGCGAGCCGCCGAACGTGCCGCGGTTGCGCGTCTGGCGGTGACCGACCCACTGGATCGCCTCGGTCAGCAGCGGGCAGCGCGCACGCACGACGGGCGAGAACTCGAGGTCGCGCTGACGGGTCAACGCACCGATCGACAGCGCGCCGGCACCGGCCGCGATGTGTCCGAGCGCCTCGACGCGGCCGAGGTCGATCAGATGATCGGGCAGCACGAAGCGCATCGAGAGCATCGGCATCATCGACTGCCCGCCGGCAAGCAGACGCGCATTGTCGAGCGTTGCCAGCAGCGCGACGACTTCGTCGATCGTCTGCGGATCGTGATAGCCGAACGCGGGCGGCTTCATCGCCCGGCGACCGATCCTTTAGACTCGGCCGTCTTACGTGCACCCATCACTGTAGAAACCACGATCGATCGAGGAGCGTCATGGCCCGCGTCAGCCTGAGTCTTGCCTGCTGCGACTACGACCGTACGCAGGCGCTGTTCCACGGCACCGTCGCGATCGAAGGTTGCGACGTGGTGCCGGTCGCGCTGCACCCCGAGCAGGCGTTTCATCGCGCGTTCAAGTACCAGGAGTTCGACGTGACCGAGTTGTCGATGTCGGGCTACATGGCGCAGGTGTCGCGCGGTGGCAGCCCGTATGTCGGCATCCCCGTGTTTCCTTCGCGCGCGTTCCGGCACTCGGCGATCTATGTGCGCACCGATCGCGGTATCACGGCGCCAGGCCACCTGAAGGGTCGGCTCGTCGGCGCGCCGAACTACCAGATGACCGCCGCGGTATGGGTGCGCGGCATCCTGCAGGACGAGTTCGGCGTGCGCCCTGCCGACCTGCGCTGGCGAATCGGGGGCCAGGAGGAGCCCGGGCGCACCGAGATGGTCCCGGTTGCGCTGCCCGAGGATGTCGAGGTCGCCTCGATCGGACCGCAACAGACGTTGTCGCGGATGCTCGACGACGGCGCACTCGACGCGATGATCTCGGCCAAGGCCCCGTCGTGCTTCGAGCGCAATCCCCACGTGGCACGTCTGTTTCCGGCTTATCGCGAAGTCGAGGCCGCGTATTACGAGAAGACCCGCCTGTTCCCGATCATGCATCTGGTCGGCGTACGGCGCACGCTGGTCGAGAAGCACCCGTGGCTGCCGGTCAGCGTGTTCAACGCGTTCGTCGAAGCGAAGGCGCGCTGCTATCGCAACCAGGCCGAGATCGGACATT
>JACMMK010000389.1 GCA_014379045.1 Burkholderiales bacterium | reverse complement strand
CGCTGGCCTCGCGTTCTCATCGTCCCTCTCCGCCGTGCCCGCTCGAACGTTCGCCCGGGACGATGATGGAGCCCGACTCGGCTACGTCGATCCCGTCACCTTGCAGGTGACGGGTCCCTCGCCGCTGGCCTCGCGTTCTCATCGTCCCTCTCCGCCGTGCCCGCTCGAACGTTCGCCCGGGACGATGATGGAGCCCGACTCGGCTACGTCGATCCCGTCACCTTTCAGGTGACGGGTCCCTCGCCGCTGGCCTCGCGTTCTCATCGCTGCGACTCACGCCGGATCATGCGGCCACCCGTGCCATCGGCAGCGGTGCGGGTGCGGTGCCTTCGGTCTCGTCGTCGGGATCGGGACCCGGGTCGAGATCCGATGGCACGACGAGTGTCTGCGGTGCACCCGGCAGAACCGAGCCGTAACCTCTGGCGAGCCGCAGCTGATACACCCACGCCAGCACTTCGGCGACCGCCGCGTACAGCGCCGTCGGTACCGCCTGACCGACCTCGGCATGCCGGTGCAGTGCGCGCGCGAGCGGTGCGGCGCGCAGTACCGGCACCTGGTTCTCGCGCGCGAGCTCGAGGATGCGCTCGGCGACCTCGCGCGTGCCCTTCGCCACGACCTGCGGCGCGCGCATCCGGTTCTCCTGGTAGCGCAGCGCGACCGCGTAGTGCGTCGGGTTGGTGATCACCACGTCGGCGCCGGGCACGGCGGACATCATCCGGCGCCGCGCCATCTCGCGCTGCATCGCGCGCACGCGCCCCTTGACCTCGGGGTTGCCCTCGGTCTCCTTGTTCTCCTGCTTGACTTCGTCCTTGGTCATGCGCAGCTGCTGCGCGTGATTCCACAACTGGAACGGCACGTCGATCACGACGATCAGGAACATCGCGAGCATCACCGCAATGAACGCCTCGGTCATCAGCGCACCGATGTGCGAGAGCGCGCCTTCGAGCGATTCGACCGCGAGAATGCCCATCGAATCCTTCTGCTGCCAGATCATCGCGACCACCACCCCACCGAGCAGCACCGTCTTCATGATCGCCTTCAGCAGCTCGACCACGCCGTGCCACGAAAACGTGCGCCCGAGATTGGAGGCCGGACTCAGCCGGCTCCAGCGCGGCTGCAGCGCCTCGGCGCTGAACAACCATCCCGAGAGCAGCATCGGCGCAAACAACGCGATCGCGATCGCGGCGGCGAACAGCGGGGCCAGGATCCACAACGCCTCCGACATCGCCTGGTACAGACGCGCGACGGCGAGCGAGGTATCGAATGCACTCGATCGGTCGACTGCCAGACCATCGCGAAAGATCCTGCGCAACCCGTCGATGAGGCCGGCCCCTGCGAACAGCAGAAAGCCGCCGGAGACGAGGAGCGCGGAAAAGCTGGTGAGCTCGGTAGAACGGGCGACCTGTCCCTGCTCACGGGCCTGCTCGAGGCGTCGTGTGCTGGCTGGTTCGGTTTTTTCCTGGTCGCTCTGCTGCGATTCCGCCATGATCTAACACGTTGTTTATCGATACTAACATGCATCAATCACCCAAAACGCCACGGCGCCCGCCACAGGGACGCGTCGTGCGCGGGTTCGTGCTAACGTCGATCGCGCGGGTTGTTCCTTGGCCGCGTTTTCAATCATTTTCCACACCCACCCGGCGAATCCGCCGAGAGATGCCATGCCCGACCAGCGCGACCCTGTGCGCTCAGAACTGTTCCCGCCGATCGAGCCGTATGCGAGCGGCATGCTTCAGCTCGACTCGACGCATCAGATGTATTGGGAGCAGTCGGGCAATCCTGCCGGCACGCCGGTCGTGTTCCTGCACGGGGGTCCCGGCGCGGGCAGCTCGCCCGAACATCGGCGCTTCTTCGATCCTGCGTACTACCGGATCATCGTGCTCGATCAGCGTGGCGCGGGGCGCTCGCTGCCACATGGCGAACTCAAGGACAATTCGACGCTGCATCTGATCGACGATCTCGAGCGCCTGCGCGTGCACCTCGGGATCGACCGTTGGCTGGTATTCGGCGGTTCATGGGGCAGCACACTGGCGCTGGCCTATGCCGAGACGCATCCCGAGCACTGTCACGGGCTCATCCTGCGCGGCATCTTCCTGTGTCGCCAGTCCGAGATCGAATGGTTCCTCTACGGACTGAAGGCGATCTTTCCGGAAGCGTGGCATGCATTCACCGCCGCACTCTCCGCCGCCGAGCGCAACGACATCCTTGGTGCCTATCATCAGCGACTCGTGCATCAGTCGCCAGCAGTACACATGCCGGCCGCGCGCGCCTGGAGCGTCTATGAGGGAAGCTGTTCGACATTGTTGCCGAGCCCTGAAACCGTCTCCTACTTTTCAGGCGACAGCGTTGCGCTCGGCTTGGCGCGAATCGAAGCGCACTATTTCGTGAACCGCATCTTCCTGCCCGAGAACGTCTTGCTCGACAATATCGGACGCATCCGCCATCTGCCTGGCGTGATCGTGCAGGGGCGCTATGATGCGGTCTGCCCGATCGTCAGCGCCGATGACCTCCATCGGGCATGGCCCGAAGCGCAGTACATCGTGGTGGCCGACGCCGGGCACTCTGCGTGGGAAGCGGGTATCCGGGCCGAACTGGTGCGTGCCACCGAACGCTTTCGCCAACGGCTCGGCGCCTGATCCCGGTCGCTTCCGCGGACGCGGCAGATCTGCGGCGCGCTCGACGCACCGATCGGTCGTGCCGGTAGCGCCGGCCGGGATTCCATCAGCGCGACCGACACAGCCTTACCCGCCTTCGAGACTCATGGAGCTCTGCACACGATGAAGCTGTACACCTTCAAGACAAGCTCCAGCATCGACGCCGCGTCCACGCTGGGCCTGCTCGATGCCGGCGGCACTGCGCTGATCGATGTTGCAGCGAGCGGGAAGGCCGCAGGCATAAGGCTGACGTTCGATGCCTCGAGCATGCAATCGTTGATCGAGGCCGGCGCCGAAGGGCTCGCGCAACTCGCTGCGCTCACAACCGATTCCCGCGCAGTGCGCCGACCGCTGGCGGGCACCTCGATCTGCGCACCCCTGCCACGGCTGACCCGCAACGTCTACTGCGTCGGCTGGAATTACCTCGATCATTTCAATGAAGGCGCGGCGCATCGCAAGGCAGCCGTCGAACTTCCCGATCATCCGGCGTTCTTCACCAAGGCCTCGAATTCGCTCAACGGACCCTACGACCCGATTCCGGTGAACGCGGCGGTGAGCGACAAGATCGACTGGGAGTGCGAGCTGGGGCTTGTCATCGGCAAGCGCGGCCGCAACATTCCCGAGCACGCGGCAATGTCCCATGTGTTCGGCTACACGGTGATCAACGACGTGACGGCGCGCGACATGCAGCGCTATCACGGCAACCAGTGGTTCAAGGGCAAGAGCCTCGACGGCAGTTGCCCGATGGGCCCCGCGATCGTGACCGCCGACTCGATCGAGCCGGAGGCGCTCGACCTGTGGACGCGGGTCAACGGGGTCGTCAAGCAGGAATCGAACACCCGCCATCTGTTCTTCAAGCTGCCGCGCCTGATCGCCGAGCTCTCTCTGGGGCTGACACTCGAACCCGGTGACGTGATCTCGACCGGCACGCCGCAAGGCGTAGGCTATGCACGCACGCCGCCCGAGTTCCTCAAGCCCGGCGACGTACTCGAGACCGAAGTCGCGGGCATCGGTATCCTGCGCAATCCGATCATTGCCGTGAACGACTGAGCTGCATCGCTCGGTCAAGCATCAGTCAGGCATCACTCAGGAGTATTCGTCATGCGTACCGAAGTACATGTGCACGGCACCGTAGTGCTGGTCGAAGGCGTTTCCATCGGCCAGATCGAGGGCGCGCTTCGACCGTGGCTCGATTATCTCGACGTCGCGTCGATCAAGGAGGCGCGCAGCCTCGAACAGGACGAGTCGGGCATCGTGTTCGACCGCAAGCGGTTTCTCCTCGAGATCTGCTGGACCGGCGACGTCGGGCGCAACTTCCAGGGCGTGCTCGGTGATGCACTCGCCGGATTGGGCCCGCTCGCCGAAGAGGCATCGACGGTGGAAATCACCTACTTCCATGACAAGGGTGACGAGGTACAGCTGATGTTCGTCGGCCCTACGCCACAGGCGATCCACGACATGCAGCGACGCCTGATGGTCGAGGAAGTGTCGAATCTGCTCGGCCGCCAGTTCGGTGCCGAAGACGTATCCCAGGTGGCGGCGTTGATCAACAAGTTGTTTGCCGAAGACTGGCAACGCAAACAGGCAGCGGGCGAAACCGGTCTGGCCAGTGCGACGCAGCCGCACACCCGGCCCAAGCAGTTGCATTGATCCGCGATCGGGCGGTCCCGCCGGGACGACAACGTCGGCAAAGCGCCGACGACCCGCCCGTCTAGATCGATTCGTCCACGCGCGCGGGCAGAGGATCGTCAGTCCGGCGTCGCTCACCGCGTCGGTCACGGCCGGTTCGCGTATCGAGGAACACGGCCACCTGCCGACGGCGTCGGTCCGGTGCATCGCGCCGCGGACCCTGCCGACGATCGAGGTCAGGAGTGATCTCGAGCAGCGGTTCGCCGGTCCCCACGCCCTGCGAGGAGCCCGACACGATCCTCCGGTCGGGCACGGCAGCGGCCGACGCGGCATCGACGGCGTTCACATCGCGTCGATTCGGCGGGATGACTTTCTGCGAAGGGATGGTCGGGAATTGCATGTGGGCCGTCGGTGGGCTGCGTCGTTGTCGTAATCGTCGTGCGTGATGGGCCGAACTCCGCGTCGACGCCACAGGGACGTCGTGGCGGGGCCGCTACACGATCGGCGTCACTTTTGCGGACGCGGATCGGGGTTCATCTGCTTTATCGACTCCAACGCCGATTTCTGCAGTTCCAGCGTCTTCACCGTCATCTGGATCAGTCCGACATTCATCTTCAACCAGTTCTCGACCGTTTGTAACTCGACGATACGGCGCTCGAGCTCCTTCGGATCTGCGGTCGGTGTGAACAGGGCGGGCAGGCCGGGGAACGAGGGCATCGGCGAGGTCGCCGACATCGCGGCCATGCCGGGGAGCCCGTAAGCCTCCGGCGTCCACATCCGGCGCATCCAGTCGAAAAACTCCTTCGTTTGATCGGTGGAATCAGCCATCGGCGATCTCCTCGAGTGCGCGCCACGCGCGGGGAACTGTGGACAACGGGACCACCGATGGATGCGCGGCAGTCCGATGAATTGAGTACATTACCGGAGACTGGAACGCGACACCCGTATTCTCGATGGACGATATTGTCACGCAGGCGATGGCACGATGGCCGGACGTACCTTCGGTCTACGGCTGGTTGCGGCTCGATCGCCGGGGGCGCTGGCTGATCAGGGACGAGCCGATAGGGCATCGTGCGACGGTCGAGTTCATCAATCGCAACTATCACCGGGATGCACGAGGTCGCTACTTCTTCCAGAACGGCCCGCAGCGCGTTTTCGTCGATCTGGACCTGTACCCGTTCGTTCTGTCGCTCGACGGGCGGGTCGACGACCGGTGCGTCGCCGCGTCGCTGGTCACCCATGTCGGTACCGCGGTGGGCGTACCCGAACGGGTCTGGCTCGACCCGCAGGGCGGGGTGTCGATCGCTTTCGGTGAGGGCATCGGCAGCATGCTCGATCGCGACCTGCCGGCCCTGGTCGAATGCTTCAGCGATGGCGAGGGACGCGCGCTCGATACCTGCGCGTGGGAGCGCGCGCTCGCGGCACCCGAACCGGGACTGATGCTGATGCTCGGTGAATCGCGCGTACCCGTCGCGCGTCTGAATCCCGATACGGTCGCCGGGGCGTTCGATTTCGTCCGCGCGCCGCGTCCCGACGCGGGCGAGGATGCGTGTACATGACCAGCGCTTCGATCCATGCCTGGCGCGCCGCAGTGCCGTCGTGCTCCGCGCGCATTCAGCGCTTGGGCGCATGACTCGACCGCTGGCGCGCTCCGTTGCGATCGTCGGCGCCGGCATGTCGGGGCTGATCGCCGCACGTCGATTGCGCGACGCAGGATTTACGGTGCAGGTCTTCGACAGGTCCCGACGTGTCGGCGGCAGGCTCGCGACGCGCGTCTCGGATCAAGGGACGTTCGACCATGGCGCACAGTACTTCACCGTGCGCGACCCAGGGTTTCGCATCGCCGTCGACGCGTGGCGAGCGCTGGGCGCGGTCGACACCTGGACTCCGCGCCTGGTGGCCATCGATGCAGGCGGGGCGCAGCCGGCGCACTCGCAGCTCGACGACACAACGGTCAGGTATGTGGGTGTTCCGGCGATGAACCGGATCGGCGAGGTCCTCGCCGACGGACTCGCCATTCGAACCGACTGTCGTATCACGCGCGCCCGGCACGACTCTGCCGGCTGGCATCTGGAGGCCGAGGTCGGCGATCCCCACGCGGCGCCCGGGCCCGCAGCCGGCGTGCCGTTGG